>NZ_JAIWNX010000233.1 GCF_020217185.1 Asticcacaulis sp. | reverse complement strand
GCGCGCGGCATAGCGTGCCATCAGGTCGATCTCAAGGTTTAACTTGTCGCCCACCTTGCGGTCGGACAGGGTGGTATGCGTCCAGGTGTGTGGGATGATGGCCACGCCGAAAACATCGTCCTCGACCTCGTTCACTGTGAGCGAGATACCATCCAGCGCAATCGAGCCCTTATGCGCGATATAGCGGTGCAGCGGGCGCGGCACACGCACCTTCAGCCGGTAGGCGTCACCGTCTTCGGTGAGGGCGATCAGCTCCCCTACCCCATCGATGTGGCCCGACACGATATGACCGCCCAGTTCATCACCGACCTTCAGCGCCCGCTCCAGATTGACGCGGTCGCCCACACGCCAGTGATCGAGCGTGGTAACGGCCAGAGTCTCATTCGACAGGTCGAGCGTGTAACGGTCGCCGCGCTTTTCCACCACGGTCAGGCAGCAGCCGGAATGGGCGATCGAGGCCCCGATATCGACGGTCGAAAGGTCATAGGCGGTCTGCACCTCAAAGCGCGCCCCGCCGTCGTGGCGGTCAATGGCGGTCAGGGTGCCTATATCGGTGATGATGCCTGTAAACATACTGCGTCCTTACTTGCCGTCTCTGCGTCAAACGGAGACGGCGCTACTCCAGTTCGTAGCTTTCCCACAAATCGTCGCCTACCGCTTGAACGCCCACGCGGGTGAAACGGATCACCCGGTTGATGTCCGCAATGTCGAGAAACCCTATCACAGCGCGACCGTCACCGCCCAATATAGTGGGCGCGCGGAACCATTCCAGTCGGTCCACCGCGCCCAGCTTGACAAAGGCCGTGGCGATCTGCCCGCCGCCTTCGACAAACAGGCGGTCGATCCCGGCGGCATTGAGCGCTTCCAGAGCCGCGATCAAATCGACGCGCTGATGCCGTGAGGCGACCTTCAATGGCCGCACCCCCAGCGAGACCAGCTCCGGATTGAGGTCGTGCGTCGTCACCACATAGGTCGGGATGACGCGCGCCGTCTGCACCAGTTTGGAGTGCAGCGGGATGCGTCCCCGCGAATCCAGAACGACACGCGCCGGCTGATAGCCCTCATAGCCCTGCAAACGCACGGTCAGTTCGGGATCATCTTTAAGCACGGTTTCGATGCCAACCAGCACAGCATCGTGTGAGGCCCGCAGTTCGTGCACGGCGCGACGGGCGGGCTCACCGGTGATCCAGCGGCTTTCGCCCGTGTGGGTGGCGATGCGCCCGTCGAGGGTGGTGGCCAGTTTGAGCGTGACGAACGGACGGATCATAGTGCCCCGGCTTCACGCATCATCGGTGGCAGAGAGATCCTGCTCGCCCAGCCCCTGACGGATGGGCGACGGGTCCTTCGGGTCGGGATTGCCGGCCGGGGCGGGCGTCAGCGGCACGTCTATCCCGTCACCATCAAAGCCTTCGGCCCCCAGAAACTTCGCGAAATCCGACGTTTCCTGAAAATCCCGATAGACCGAGGCATAGCGCACATAGGCCACGGAATCGAGCGAGCGCAGCGCCTTCATGATCAGCTCACCGACCACTTCGGAGCCGATTTCGGTTTCGCCCAGGCTTTCAAGCTGACGCACAATGCCCGACACCATGCGGTCGATACGCTCCGGATCAATCTGACGCTTGCGCGTTGCAAGCGAAATCGAGCGCTCCAGCTTTTCGCGGTCGAACGGCGTGCGGCGACCCGACCGCTTGACGATAATCAGTTCGCGCAACTGCACCCGTTCAAAGGTGGTGAAGCGCCCGCCACATTCGCTGCACGAGCGGCGACGGCGAATGGCTGCCCCATCCTCGGAGGGACGGGAGTCCTTGACCTGGGTTTCAGGATTTCCGCAGAAGGGGCAGCGCATTCAGGGCTCCAAGCGCAATCCGAAAGGTGGGCACCGGTTTTCGGATGAATTGCGCGACAAAAATAACTACGCGTAGATCGGGAAGCGCTGGGTCAGGGTCTTGACCTGCGCGCGCACCTTCGCCGTCACGGCCTCATCCGGCGCGCCGGAGTTCGAGGCCATGCCATCGACCACATCGGCGATCAGGTTGCCGATCAGGCGGAACTCTTCCTCGCGGAAGCCGCGGGTCGTGCCCGCCGGGGTGCCCAGACGCACACCTGAGGTGATGGTGAAGGGCTGCGGATCGAACGGGATACCATTCTTGTTGCAGGTGATGAAGGCCTCTTCCAGCGCGTGCTCGGTCGCCTTGCCGGTCTGGCCCTTGGGGCGCAGATCGACCGACATGACGTGGCTGTCGGTGCCGCCGGAGACGACGCCCAGACCACGCGCCATCAGGGTTTCGGCCAGCACGCGGGCATTGGCCACGACCTGCGCCGCATAGGCCTTGAATTCCGGTTGCAGCGCCTCACCAAACGCCACGGCCTTGGCGGCGATGACGTGCATCAGCGGGCCGCCCTGAAGACCGGGGAATACCGCCGAATTGATCTTCTTGCCCAGCGCCTCATCATTGGACAGGATCAGGCCGCCGCGCGGACCGCGCAGGGTCTTGTGCGTCGTGGTGGTGACGACGTGGGCGTGCGGCAGCGGGTCCGGATAGACGCCGCCGGCGACCAGACCGGCATAGTGGGCCATATCGACAAACAGATAGGCCCCGACGCTGTCGGCGATCTGACGGAAGCGGGCAAAGTCGATGTGACGGCTATAGTTGGAGGCCCCGGCGATGATCAGCTTCGGCTGGTGTTCCTTGGCCAGCGCTTCGACCTGATCATAGTCGATCAGATGGTTATCTTCGCGCACGCCATAGGGGACGACCTTGAACCACTTGCCCGACTGGTTGGCGGGCGAACCGTGCGTCAGGTGACCGCCACAGGCGAGATCCATCCCCATATAGGTGTCGCCCGGTTGCAGCAGCGAGAAGAAGACCGCCTGATTGGCGTTGGCGCCGGAATGCGGCTGCACATTGGCAAAGGCGCAGTTGAACAGTTGCTTGGCGCGCTCAATGGCCAGCTTTTCGACTTCGTCGGCATATTCACACCCACCATAATAGCGGCGGCCGGGGTAGCCTTCGGCGTATTTGTTGGTCAGGACCGAACCCTGCGCCTCAAGCACCGCCTTCGAGACGATGTTTTCCGAAGCGATCAGCTCGATCTGATCCTGCTGACGGGTCAGTTCGCCCTTGATCGCCGCCAGAACGGCCGGGTCGGCATGGGCCAGGTCGCTGTTGAAATAGCCTTGCGGGATGAAGGAAGCGGGAGCGTTCACGAGCTTTATCCTGTCGTCTGGAGGAAGGTCGGCACTATATATAGCGCATCGTCCGAAATTGCGCGTCTGTTAAACCTTTGAGACAGCGAATCCAAGCGAAAACGTCTGATCCTCAGGTTTAGCAAATAATGCCGCCGCGCCCGCGGTTCAAAGGCTGCGGCTTGAGCGCTTCGAGGCGGTTTTTCAGCTTCTGTACCGCCAGCCGTTTGACCGCCTCCGGGTCCGTGGCGGGCCCCAGGGTTGAAACCTCTTCGCCCGACACCGGATCAACCGCCGTGACCTTCAGATAGGCGCCGTTGCGCTGAAGTTCGAGGAGAAATTCGGACATGGGTTACTCCCTTTTCTTCCAGGCGCTCGGGTTGCGGCGTGTATGCAGCACCGCCACCACATACAGAGTAGGATCCTCCAGCCTGTAATACAGGTGATAAGGGAAATCCGCCAGCCGGGCGCGTCTAAGCCCGGACTGCACTTCTGCATTCCCGAAGGGGGAGCGACAGATATTTGCCAGTACGTCGGTTACCTGCTGGTTGAAACGGCGACCAAGGTGCGGATTTTTCGATGTGTACCATCTTGACGCCTCAATGACTTCACGCCGGGCAACGGGTGTGAACTCAAAAAGATATTCGGCCACTACAGGTCGCGCTCAAGCTCGGCGCGGATCACGTCCCAGCTTACGGAGTGGGCCTTATCCTGCTCGAAGGTCTGCATCCGTCGCTCAAGTTCGGCCATATGCCACGCCGGAACAGGGACATCCTTTTCCTCAAGACTATCCCACAGCGCTTCGATCAGTTCGAGGCGCTCCTCAACCGTCAGATCAGAGATCGCAATTCTGGACACAGCGTTCATGGGGTGAGGATACCCCCAAACCCCTGATCTGCCAAGACGTCAGGCCACCGCCGGCATACGGGCCACATTGCAGTGGCTCCACAGCTTGTCCATCGCCTTGACCAGTTCATCCATCATGTCGTCATCATGATCCGGTGACGGCGTGAAGCGCAGACGCTCGGTGCCCTTGGGCACGGTGGGATAGTTGATCGGCTGCACATAGATGTTGAAATCATTGAGCAGCATGTCCGAAATCATCTTGCAATGCACCGGATTGCCAACCAGCACCGGCACGATATGGCTGACCGACGGCAGGACCGGGATACCCAGTTCGCGGAACCGACGCATCAGGGTCTGAGCGCGCTCCTGATGCGCAATGCGGCGCTCATTGTGCGCTTTCAGCCAGCGCACGCTGGCCGCCGCACCCGCCATCACCGCCGGGGGCAGCGAGGTGGTGAAGATGAAGCCCGAAGCCCACAGGCGGATGGCGTCGCACATGGCAGCCTTACCGGCAATATAGCCACCCATCATGCCAAAGGCCTTACCGAGCGTGCCTTCGATAATGTCGATCTGATCCATCACGCCGTCACGTTCGGCCACCCCAGCCCCGCGCTCACCGTAGAGGCCCACGGCGTGCACTTCGTCGATATAGGTCAGAGCGTTGTATTTTTTGGCCAGAGCGATGGTCCCGGCGATGTCGGCAATATCGCCATCCATCGAATAGACCGACTCAAAGGCGATGAGCTTGGGCGCATTGACCGGGGCGGCCGCCAGCAACTCTTCGAGGTGCGCCAGATCGTTGTGGCGGAAGACGTGACGTGCCCCGCCGCCGTTGCGGATGCCCGCAATCATCGAGGCGTGGTTCAGCGCATCCGAAAAGATGATCAGGCCCGGCAAAATCTTGTACAGGGTCGTCAGGGTCGCTTCGTTGGCAACATAGCCCGACGAGAAGACCAGAGCGGCCTCCTTGTGATGCAGATCGGCCAGTTCGGCCTCAAGTTCGTTATGATACCAGGTCGTACCGGAGATATTGCGCGTGCCACCCGATCCCGAACCGGCTTCGTCGATGGCACGGTGCATGGCCTCAATCACCACCGGGTTTTGCCCCTGACCGAGATAGTCATTGGAACACCAGACCGTGACGTCGCGCTCGCTCCCGTCCTCACGCTGCCAGGTGGCGCGCGGGAAGGCACCGCGATGACGCTTCAGATTGGCAAAAACGCGGTAACGACCCTCCTTGCGGACGGCGTCGATGGCGGCCTCGAATGCGGCGTTGTAATCCATGTACTTATCTCAACCCCGTTTCCGCAAAAGAAACCGGGCCCTCGGTGGGTTGTTGTCAGGGTCTCAACGCCCTGTTTGACCATAGCCGGTATAGTGGGTTGTTCCGCCCGTGGCCAGTATCAATATGCCATAGGTTTCGACCTGTGGCGCATCAAATCTGCCCCTGACGCTGGTGCATAATGACGCACCTCTTGCCAACCCGCATATCGGCACAATCGAACTGTGTTTGCATTATAATGAATTTTTTGCAAATATAGGGTCTCATGGGGTGCGCTAACAACCGTCAGCAAAGGTCCGGTCATGAACGCTTCGTCTTCCAAAGCCGTCGCCGATACTGCCTTTACCGGTCAATCCAGTGCCGCCGCCTGCGAAGAGGACGAGCGTAATCTGGCCTATGTCGTCTATGGCCTGTTGTTCGTTAGCCCGTTTTCGCTGGGCATTACGGCCCTGATCGGTGCGGCACTGGCCTATCTGCGCAAAAACAACTGCACCTCCTATGTTCAGACACATTTTCGCTATCAGATCAAACACTTTTGGGCGATTTTTGCCCTGTGGGGCATGGCGACCTTTATCGCGGTTATCTGTACCGTCGTGCTGACCTGGACGCTGGCCAACCTCATCTGGTCGCAATACGACATCTCCGACTGGCGACGAATCGACCTCGATCTCAGCGACCTCGATATTTCCAGCATCCCGGTTTCGACCATACTCGGCGTCTCTTCGGGCTATGTGGTTTCGGCCCTGCTGACCTTCATGGCCACCGTATGGATTCTGGCCACGTCTGTGAACGGCGTTCTCAAGCTCAATAATCACAAGCCGATTGGCAAACGCTTCAGAACGGCGTAAGCCCCAGCCCCGTTGATCTGATATTTTCGCACATCTGATACGCTTAAACGGGGCGTCCATATGACCTTCTCCCCCCTCGTCGGTGCCTACCCTCTCTCCCGCCCGCGCCGTCTGCGTCAGTCGGGCTGGGTGCGTGATCTGGTGGCCGAACACCACCTCAGCGTTTCCGACCTGATCTGGCCGATCTTTGTGCACGACAAGGACGTGGCGCGTGACCCCATCCGCTCGCTGGAAGGCGTCGATCGTCTGAGCATCGCCGAAGCCGTCAAGGAAGCCAGAGAAGCCTATGCGCTGGGCATACCGGCCCTGGCGCTGTTTCCCAATATCGATCCGTCGCTGCGCAACGATGACGCGACGGCCGCCTATGACCCCGACGGTCTGATCGCCCGCACCTGTCGCGCCATCAAATCCGCCGTGCCGGAAATAGGCCTGATCGTCGATGTGGCGCTCGATCCCTTCACCTCGCACGGCCACGACGGCATCCTCTCCAACGGCCGGATTCACAACGAAAAGACCATCGAGATACTCACCCGACAGGCGCTGGTACAGGCCGAGGCCGGGGCCGATGTGCTGGCCCCCTCTGACATGATGGACGGGCGAATCGGCGAGATTCGCAAGGCGCTGGAGGCACAGGGCCTGACCGATAAGCTGATCCTGTCCTATGCCGCCAAATACGCCTCGGCCTTCTACGGCCCGTTCCGCGACGCGGTCGGCACCTCGGCTTTGAAAGGCGACAAGAAGACCTATCAGATGGACAGCGCCAATACCGACGAGGCCCTGCGCGAAGTCGCCATGGACCTTCAGGAAGGTGCCGACATGGTCATGGTCAAACCCGGCCTGCCCTATCTCGACATCGTGCAGCGCGTATCGGAAACGTTCAAAGTGCCGACCTTCGTCTATCAGGTGTCGGGCGAATACGCGATGATCAAGGCGGCGGTGAATGCTGGCTTCATGGACCACGACAAGGGCGTGTTTGAGACACTGCTGGCCTTCAAACGCGCCGGCGCGTCGGGCGTTTTGACGTATTTTGCAAAATACGTGGCGGAGAAGTTGGCGCGATGAGCGATAACGATTACGAGTATCCGGTCAAAACCCTCAATGTAGCCTTAGCGTCCACCGACTGCGTCAAACTCATAACCGATCATCTCGATGATTATAGTCAATATGAAGGTTATGTCATTGCGTTGACGGAGAAGCTTGCCTTGCTCCAAACCATTGACGATTGGCATACTGATGGGTTTGCCGTTTTTGCTCTTAGTCACCTTGTCGGTTGGCGACAAAGCCCGACTGAAACCGGACGTTCAATCATTCTACGTTCTTTCGGTATTCACAAAGGCGTACAACCCGATGGCATAAATTTAAATAGTCTGCCAGAACTCTGCTGGGCACTAAAAACTTTGGAAAAAACCATCGCCGTCAACATAGGTAATGAGTGTGAAGTCGGAGAGATTGCTCAGGTTTCACGTCGCCTTATTTTGAATGGCATTGATGCTGTGGCCGCGCCTTTGGAAGGCCCCGTCGAAATCGATTGGGAAGACATAAGTCAAATTAGCTTTGACGATGAATATACAACCGGCTTCAAGGACTATCTCCAGTCTCTGAAAAGTTGAACATTTACTTCCGCCGCGCCTCCAGACGCGCGTGCAGCGATGAGGTGTCCCAGCGATTTCCGCCCATGGCCTGCACCTCGGAATAGAACTGATCGACCAGTGCGGCGACGCTCAGGTGCGCGCCGTTTGAGCGCGCCTCATCAAGCGCAATCCCCAGATCCTTGCGCATCCAGTCCACCGCAAAGCCAAAGTCGTACCTGCCCTCGGCCATGGTCGCCCAGCGGTTCGACATCTGCCACGACCCCGCCGCGCCCTGTGAGATAGCCTGGAACACCAGCTCCGGGTCAATCTCAGCGCATTTGGCAAAGTGCAGCGCCTCGGCAATGCCCTGCACCGCTCCGGCAATGGCAATCTGGTTGCACATCTTGGCCGTCTGGCCCGCACCGGCCTCGCCGATCCGGGTCAAAGACTTGGTATAGGGCAGGGTCACCGCGCGCACGCGGGCCAGTTGCGACTCTTCGCACCCGACCATGACCGACAAGGCGCCATTGACGGCACCCGCCTGTCCGCCGGACACCGGCGCATCGGCAAAATGCAAACCTTTCTCGGCACATAGGACCGAAAGCTCACGCGCCAGTCGGGCCGAAGTCGTCGTGTGGTCAACGATCAGACTGCCCACCGCCATGCGCTCCGCCGCCCGCGTCACCAGATCGCGCACATCATCATCGCGCCCGACGCACAGGACCAGCACCTCGGCATTTTCCACGGCCTCTTCAAAGTCGGTGGCAAAGGCCGCGCGGTGCGCCTCCCCCCACGCCATGGCCTTATCCACCGAGCGGTTGAAGCCCACGACCTCGAAACCGGCCTTCAACAGATGACCGGCCATGGGGGCGCCCATAACGCCCAGACCTGCAAATACGATACGCATGGGATGCCTCAAACCGGTAAGGGGTGGGTCTGGCCATAGCGGCCACGGAAATAGGTCAGGCCGTGTTCGCCAAAATGGGTTTCGGACTGATCGAAGGCTTCGACCTCACCGACAATCACCAGATGATCCCCCAGCACCTGCGTCTGATACTGACGACATTTCAGCCAGGACAGCGCCCCTTTCAAACGCAGCGGTTCGTCAGCGAACGACAGGTCGTCGGCTTCGCGGCAATAGGGGTTTTCACGGAAGAAGCGGTCGGACAGATCGCGTTGCGCCGCGCTCAGGATATTAATGCCAAAACTCTGCGCCTCGGCAAACAGGGCATAGCGTTCGGATTTGAGATCCAGAGACCACAGAATCAGCTTCGGCTCCAGAGACACAGAGGCGAACGAGTTGATGGTCAGCCCCATGACGCACGGGTGGCCTTCACGGTCCACCACGGGAATGGTGACGACAGCCACGCCGGTGGCAAAGGTGCCCAGCGCGTGACGATAGGCCAGACGATCAGGGTCGCTCAACGGAACCTCATGGCAACAGGAATACCCCCTCCTTTGACCCCAAAAGCCTGCGGGGGTCAATCGCTGAAACCGCCTCAAAACCGCTGGCGGCTTCAACCGCCTGTTAAGATTAATGACCGATAGATTGATGAACTTCCGGAGTTCGTATGGCCAGTCGCGACGCCCCCGTTGTCATCAAGAAAGTCAAGAAGGTCGTCGGCGGCGGACACCACGGCGGCGCGTGGAAGGTCGCCTATGCCGACTTCGTGACAGCCATGATGGCCTTCTTCCTGCTGATGTGGCTGATCAACACCACCTCCCCCGAACAAAAGAAGGGCGTGGCCGACTATTTCGCCCCGGCCAGCGTATCTCAGACGACTTCGGGCTCAGGCGGCATTCTGGCAGGCACCGCGATTGGCCGTGACGGCGTCAAGCAGGAAGGCTCGATGGCCTTCATCGAGCATATGGCCCCCGAAGCCCCGGACGTGCAGGATCGTGACGGCACCGCCAAAAATGCCGCCGACCTGTCGCAGACGCCGGAAGAGGAACTGCGCGAAGAGTTGCAAAAACGCGAGGAGGCTTCGTTCCGCTCCGCCGCCGAATCGCTGCGTCAGGCCCTTCAGGACATGCCCGAACTGGCCGAACTGTCGAAAAACATCCTTGTCGATCAGACGCCGGAAGGGTTGCGCATCCAACTGATCGATCAGGAAGGGCGCGCCATGTTCAATGCCAACTCTACACAGCCCAATGAACGCGCCCGCCTGTTGCTGCGCGCCGTGGCCAAGGTCGTCAATCAGTTGCCCAACCGCATCTCGATCACCGGGCACACGACCGGCACCCCCGGCATGGGGCAGTCGGA
>NZ_JAIWNX010000232.1 GCF_020217185.1 Asticcacaulis sp. | reverse complement strand
TAAGGACTGGAAACTGTCGGCTGATCGCGCCGATGCCTCGCGTCAGGTGTTGCAGGGCGCCGGCGTCGATCAGGACCGCGTGGCGCAGGTTTCAGGCAAGGCGGCGAAGGAGCCTCTGTATCCGGACGACCCGACTCTGGCTGGCAATCGCCGCATTGCGATTATTTTGCTACGCGAAGCGCCCGTTCTCCCAGAAAACCCTTCTCTTTGACGGAAAAATGGGGTCTGATGGGATGACAGGATCATCAGGCATCACCCCATGAGCGAGCATTTTCCGGGACGAAAGCTCAGATACTATCTGACCATCCCTGGCCCTTGCCCGTATCTGGAAGGTCAGGAGGAACGGAAGGTGTTTGTGCACCTCCCCCCCCTCGAAGCCATCAATGTCAATGATCAGCTTTCGGCCATCGGCTTCCGTCGATCACAAAACATCGCCTATCGCCCGGCCTGCCCGGCCTGTCGCGCCTGTCAGTCGGTGCGCATTCCCGTGCACGGCTATCAGCACAACCGAACGGACAAACGCATCCTGAAACGCAATGCAGGGCTGACGCGGCATTTCCGTGAGGCCGAAGCGACGCGCGAACAGTATGACCTGCTGCAAAAATATCTGAAGGCGCGCCACCCCGACGGCGGTATGATGGATATGACCTGGCCCGATCTGGTGGCCATGGTCGAAGACACGCTGGTGCGCACCCACATCATCGAATACCGGCTGGAGGGGCAACTGATCGGCTGCGTACTGGTCGATGCGCTCAATGACGGCCTGTCACTGGTCTATAGCTTCTACGACCCGGACCTGATGAACCGCTCGCTGGGCCGCTTTGTCATTCTGGACCACATAGATCAGGCGCAGCGCGCGGGCTATGCCTATGTCTATCTCGGCTACTGGGTGAAGGGCTCGCCCAAGATGGACTATAAGGCGCGTTATCGCCCGCTGGAGGCGCTGACCGATTTCGGCTGGACCGAGATCGACCCGGATTTAACTGAAGACTGAGTTCAGTCCGCGCCCGGCGGCAAAAGCCCCATAGATAATCCCGCCGACATAAAGCGTGGCCGCCAGCGCAAACACCTGACCCAGCAGTACAAACAGGCCATCGCGCTGGATCATGCCGACCGCCGTCAACAGAATCGCCACCGCCGGCAGTGTGTTGGAAAAGGGAATGATCCCCAGCGGCAGCATCATGATCACCGCCGCATAGATGAGGACCAGCGCATTGACGCGGTTCGACACTGCGCCGCTGGTCAGCCTGAGCAAGCGCGGCTTGACGAAGCGGTCGATCTTCGACACTACGCCGACCCCGCGTTGCAGCACCGGCACCAGCTTCGCCGTCTCGATCTCACGGTCCAGTATCTTTTCCGGCAGCCACGGCAGGCGGTTGAAAAGAATAGCCACGGCAATAAGAATGATGGCGGCGCTGAACGGAATGGAAATACCTGGCACCGACACAGGAATTAAAAACGGCAGACACAGCAGCACGCAGAGCAGCAGCAGGCCCTGCTCGCCCATCATGTCGATCAGTTCCCGCAAGGTGGTGTGCTTGCCCTCAATGCGCCCCACCGTATGGGTCAGCATGGCACTGAGGGTTTCGGAAGTGTCGTGAAAGCCAAAAATCTTACGCATGCGGCATATGCAACGAAAGGCGCATAAGGACGCAAGTGGAAAATCGTTTGCGTGGAGGGACGTTTTTTAGGGCAGAAAGAGAGAACCACAGATTACACAGATTGCACAGATGACTCGCGGTGACTATCGGGGGTTTCCGCCACACACTGTGCAAAACCGGGCAGTATGGGGCTGCGTAGCCAGCTCTGCCAAAAAAAGGGACGCGCCGAGGCGCGTCCCAATCTGTGAAATCTGTGATCCTTTAGCCTTACGCCGGACGCAGCTTGCGCAGGCCGCGTGGGGCCATCTTGCCGACGCTGGCGCGCTTGCCCACAAAGTCTTTCCAGTCCTTGAAGTCGCGCGCCTTGCCCGATCCGTCGTACCACTGCACCGGCCCGGCCTGATCGAAGATGGCGATGTCTTTGACGCCGCCGTCCTTATAGCCTTGCAGCTTGACGCCCTTGCCGCGTGCCATTTCCGGTAACTCGCTGACGGGATAGACCAGCACCTTGTTATTCTCGCCCAAGATGACCACGTGGTCGCCCGTCACCGGCAGGGCAACAAAGGCCTCGGTCCCATCCGCATTGAGCACCGACTTGCCGGCCTTCTTGTTGCCCACGGCGTCCTCTTCGTTCATCACGAAGCCATAGCCGTTCTTCGACACCATCAGGCGTTTGGCCCCCGGCGTGAACATGAAGACGTTGACGATACGGGTGTTTTCTTCCATCTCCAGCATCAGTTGGAGCGGTTCACCGTGCCCACGACCGGACGGCAGCTTGTCGCAGCCTAGTGTGAAGAAGCGCCCGTCTGAGGTCATGATCAGCAGCTTGTCGGTATTGTAGCCGGGCACCAGGAAGCCGAGATTGTCGCCTTCCTTGAACTTCAGTTCTGACGGATCATCGACGCGGCCCTTGGTGGCGCGAATCCAGCCGCGCTCGGACAGGATAACGGTCAGGGCCTCCTTGGGCAGATAGGATTCGATGGCCGCCACCTCGACACCCTGCGGCGCGTCGGCAAAGGTGGTGCGGCGCGCCGACAGAAGCTGCTTGCGCACCTCGGTCAGTTGTTCGTCGATGCGCTTCCACTGCTTCTTTTCCGAACCCAGCAGCGACAACAGGCCGTCGCGTTCCTTCGACAGCTTGTCGTGCTCACCCTTGATGGCCATTTCTTCGAGCCGCGCCAGTTGCCGCAGTCGCGTATCGAGGATGTAATCGACCTGCACCTCGGTCAGATCGAAGCGCGCCATCAGGGTCTGTTTCGGCGTCTCGTCCTCACGGATAATGCGGATCACCTCATCCAGATTGAGGAAGGCGATCATCAGGCCGTCGAGGACGTGCAGACGCTTCTCGATCTTGTCCAGACGCCATTGCGACTGCCTGATCAGCACTTCGCGGCGGTGGTCAAGGAAGGAGGTCAGGATGGTCTTCAGACCCATGACGCGCGGCGTACCGGTCTTATCCAGCACGTTCATGTTGAAGGCAAAGCGCGTTTCGAGATCGGAGATCTTGAACAGGCTTTCCATCAGCACTTCGGGGTCGATATTGCGCGTCTTGGGCTCAAGGATCAGGCGCACCTCTTCATCGGATTCGTCGCGCACATCGCCCAGCAGCGGGGCCTTCTTCGCCTCGATCAGGTCGGCCAGTTGCTCGATCAGGCGCGACTTCTGCACCTGATACGGGATTTCGGAGACAAGAATACGCCAGGCCCCGCGGCCCAGATCCTCGACCTCATAGCGGGCGCGCACCCGCACGCTGCCGCGGCCCGTCTCATAGGCCTCATAGATGGCTTCGCGGCGTTCGACGCAGATACCGCCGGTCGGGAAGTCCGGCCCCGGAATGATGGCCATCAGGCCATTGGTGTCGGTATCGGGTTCGGTGATCAGCAGCTTACAGGCGTCGATCAGTTCGGCCACATTGTGCGGCGGGATGGAAGTCGCCATACCCACGGCGATACCCGTCGCGCCATTAGCCAGCAGGTTCGGGAAAGCGGCCGGCAGCACGACCGGCTCCTCGTCCTGACCGTCATAGGTCGGGCGGAAATCGACGGCGTTCTCGTCGATGCCGTCCAGCAGCAGCATGGCCGCCGTCGTCATCTTGCATTCGGTGTAACGCATGGCGGCGGCGGAATCGCCGTCGATATTGCCGAAATTCCCCTGCCCATCGACCATGGGATAGCGTTGGGCGAACCATTGCGCCATACGCACCAGCGCGTCGTAGATCGACTGATCGCCATGCGGGTGGAAGTTACCCATGACTTCCCCGACGACCTTGGCCGATTTGCGCGCCGCCGCCTGCGGGTTCAGCCGCATATTGTGCATGGCGTACAGCACGCGCCGGTGCACCGGCTTCAGGCCGTCGCGCACGTCCGGCAGGGCGCGGTGCATGATGGTGGACAGCGCATAGGCCAGATAGCGCCGCGACAGGGCCTCGCCCATCGGTTCGCTGAGGATACGGCCGCCTTCGTCAGGAATCACATCGTTGCTCATGCCTTATGCGTAAGGCTTTCGCGCTTTTCGCACAAGCACATATGCAGAACAGGTTGTGGAGGGCGCACTCACCAATTGTTGCGGCCATCCAGCGTTTCGATCGGCAGGCTGCTCAGATCAAAGCCATCGACCATGCGCATATTGATGGCGACGATGCGCTGATCAGGCACGACGCCCGCCTCCCCCTTGGGCGTACCATCGGCGTTATAGGCGGAGGCCCAGTCCGGACTGTCGCCGTGTGTATTGCCGCCGCAATGGCCGCAGAAATGATGCTGATTGAGGCCGCCACTGGCCGAATAGGTGCGATCGTGCGTCGAGCTGTGGATTGTCACCTCACCTGTCGCGAAATAGGCCCATACGGCCCCGACGCGGTGGCAGTAGGTGCAGTTACAGGTTCGCCCGCCTTCGGGGGCTTTTAAGATGTCGATGCGGGTCGCGCCGCAATGGCAGGTGGCTGTGAGGGTCATGGTTCGCTCCTGTTGAGGGAGGGAACGTTGCAGAGCGTGATGACAAAATCTGTCAGCAGGGTTTAAATGCTCAGAACAGGGCGTCCACGGCGTTTTGCAGATCGTTTTCGATGCGTTCGGCCCGCCCGTGAATATGGGCGTCCATTTCAACGACCCGCGCCTTCAGGCTGTCCAGACGCGCCGCCAGATCTTCGCGCGCCGCCTCGTCTTCGAGATTGGAACTGAGCAGGATCTGGATGCCGGACTCGAACTCTTCAAGCGCCTTTTCGCAGGCCTCATCAAAGGGTTTGCGCACCATGTCGGGCGACGCCTTATAGGCGGCAATGACCACGTCTTTCTGCTCAAAGCCTGAATTTTCAAAGTGTTCGACATAGCCGCGACGACGCCAGTCCATCAGCTCCTCAGCCATGTCCGGCATGTCGAGGCCCATTTCAAACAGCATGATGGCTTCGTTGAACAGGTTGAGGTAGTCCGTCGCCAAACCCGTCTCCGGATTGACGTTGGCTGCCCGCAGTTCCTGTTCGCTATACCCTGACATACTCGTCAAACTACCCGCCCGAATCGAGCCCATCGGCCTAACTTAGTGAAAACACGTTACCAAAGCATGGAGAACGATGTTTTCGCGTACATTTTAAAAACGGAATCACTGATCTTGTACACTGTCGATAAGGCGCGTGCGGATTTCGGGCAAGGGTTGATTGAGCGGATGAAAGATATGCCGCTCCAGAAAATAACCGGTCAGGTCCAGCCCCCGGCGCAGATCGTCCGCCTGAACCCCGCCTTGTGACGACAGCAAAAATCCCGGTAAGGGCAGCAACTTATCCTTATAGGGCTCGCCTTCGCGGCGGCTGACGGCGCGGGCCGAACGCGGCGAGACATAGATCAGATCATCGCGGTTACCGCTCACCGCACAGGCCGACAGGTCGAGGCCAAACCCGACGGCTTCCAGCAGGCCCATCTCGAAACGCACATAGACATAGGGCCAGACGCCGGGCAGGCCGAAGGCCTTGATCAGCGCTTCAAAGGCATAAAACGCCCCAGGATAGGCCTCGCGTTCGGGCAGGACGGCGCGCGTCATGACGCAAGCGCACTGCACGCCGATCAGGGCCATCGGATCGTCGAAAAATTCAGCCGTGGCGTCGCCTTCGGGCTCGAGCGTGGCCGAGCCCAGTTGGTCGGCGGTGCGCGCCCGATAGGACAGGCGCACACGGCTGGCCGGTTGCAGATAAGGCTTGAGCCGACGCGAGGCCCCGCCGGGCACATGGGCGGCGATATGGCCGTGTTCCAGAGTCAGAAAATGCACCACCGCACCGGTTTCCCCGTGCGGCCGGGCGCTTAAAACAAAGGCATCGTCTTCGAAAGTCACGACGATCCCCCCTTCACGACGCGAGAAAATTTCACGTCAGGCTGAGACGAAACGTGCGCTTTTCGAGAACCGGCGCGCAGCGTACTTAAGTACGTGAGCACCGGAAGCGCAGAAAAGTGCCCGTTGCAGGCCAGCCTCACGTGAAATTACTCCCCGAACTCCAGACCAAACTGCGCATATAAAGCCCGGTCGTCGCTCCAGCGCTCATTGACCTGCACGTGCAGGAACAGGTGCACCTTGCGGTCGAGAATATCCATCAGCTCCTGACGGGCGCGCTGACCGATCCATTTCAGGGTCTGGCCGTTCTTGCCCAGCACGATGGCGCGCTGACCGTCGCGTTCGACGAAGATGGTCTGTTCAATGCGCGCCGCGCCATCCGGCATGTCCTTGAAGTCGGTCGTCACCACGGCGCAGGCATAGGGCAGTTCCTCATGCACGCGCAGGAACAGCTTTTCGCGGGTGATTTCAGCAGCCAGAATACGCACCGGCGCATCGGCGGCCTGATCTTCCGGATAAAGCCACGGCCCCGAAGGCATTTTGTCGGCCAGCGCTTCCATGAGGTCAGCAATGCCATTGCCCTTTTCGGCCGAGATCATAAAGACCTGATCGAAAACGCCTTCCTTGAACAGGCTGTCGGCCAGGGCCAGCAGGTTGTCGCGGCGCAGAAGGTCGATCTTGTTGAGCACCAGAATGGCGCGGCGGTTATTGGCCTTCAGACCCGCAATGATGGTCTCGGCGTCTTCGACCGCCAGCTTATCGGCACCGGTCGGCTTGGTGTCGGGGGCCGGGAAATGCACGGCCAGATGCGCCGGAGCGTCGATCAGCATGACGACGATGTCGGCGTCTTCGGCTCCGCCCCAGGCCGATTTGACCATGGCACGGTCGAGACGCCGGCGCGGCTTGAAGATGCCCGGCGTATCGACCAGCACGATCTGCGCTTCGCCATGAATAGCGATACCGCGCACCGGAAAGCGCGTCGTCTGCACTTTCTGGGTGACGATGGAGACCTTGGAGCCTACCAGGGCGTTGACAAGGGTGGATTTGCCCGCATTGGGCGCGCCGATGATGGCAGCGAAACCCGCGCGCGTCGTCGCGGGAGAAGAAGAGGTGATCGTCAATTAAGACCTGCGTGTTCGATAAAGCTGAGGGCCGCCGCCTTTTCGGCCTCCTGACGGGACTTGCCGCTGGCGACGACGGGATCATAGCCTTCTAGCGTGAGCGCGACCTTAAAGATAGGGGCATGATCGGGACCGGTGCGTTCCACGATCTCATATTTCGGTGAAGCCAGCTTCTGCTGCGCGGCCCATTCCTGAAGGTGCGACTTGGGGTTCAGGTGCGAACGGGAATGGCTGGCGCGAATATGCGGTTGCCACAGCGGAGCGAAGATGCGCCGCGCCGTCTCAAAACCACCGTCGAGATAGACCGCTGCGATCAGGGCCTCGCAGGCATCGCCCAGAATGGTCAGGTTTGAACGCCCCCCGCTTTTGGTTTCGCCGGGGGCCAGACGCATGGCCGCCCCGACGCCCAGCGACGTGGCCACCGCCGCACAGGTTTCGCGGCTGACCAGCCCGTGCAGGCGCTGCGACATCTCCCCTTCGGCGGCCTGCGGGAAGGCCTGCATCAGGGCTTCGGCCACCAGCAGGCCCAGCACGCGATCCCCGAGAAACTCCAGCCGCTCATTATCGCCGGAGACGGTCTTTTTGGGGCGTCCGTCGCTGACACTGGCGTGGGTAAGCGCGCTGTCGAGCAGTTGGCGGTCTGAAAAGCGGTATCCGAGTTTCGCCTCCAGTTCATCCAGCACCTTCTGCCGGTGGCCGGAGGCATCCCTTTGCATACGTGTCATTATTTCAGGGACTTGAAGAAACGGTCCCAGCGCAGGTCGAGCCAGGTCCACGGCTTGAACAGCGAGGCCCCCTTGTTCCACGAGATCAGCACCATGACCGCCTTGCCCTCAAGGTTTTCGGCGGGCACGAAGCCAACGCCCGGCTGGAACGGATCGGCGGGCGAGAAACGGCTGTCGAGCGAGTTGTCGCGGTTGTCGCCCATCACGAAATACTGACCTTCGGGGACGGTAAATTCCTGCGTGTCGTCGGCTTCGGGCTTATAGCCCATATCCTGCGTCAGGTGGGTCGTGCCGTCAGGCAGGTCTTCTTCCATCACCTCAACACCCTGCGTCGCATAGGTGATGCCGGCGGAGATCGGCCCCTTGTCGATGGTGGTCACCGGCTGGTCATTGATAATGACCTGACCGTTCTTCACCTGAACGCGGTCGCCGGGCAGGCCGATGACGCGCTTGATGTAATCGACCTTGGTGTTGCTGGGCAGCTTGAACACCACGATGTCACCGCGTTTGGCCTGCTTTTCGAAAATGCGGCCCGAAATCACCGGCGGCGAAAACTGGATGGAGTGCTTCGAATAGCCATAGTCCCACTTGCGCACCACAATGTAGTCGCCCTCATAGAGGTTGGGCTCCATCGAGGCCGACGGGATGGTGAAGGGCTGGAAAAACAGCGTGCGGAAGACCAGAGTGATGATCAGGGCGATCGCCACGGTCTTGATGATATCGGACCATTCGTCCTTGATCGCCGACTTTTCGTCGTTTTCCACGGTCGCAGTCTCGGTCACCGCGTCTTCAACGACCTTGTCTTCAGCGCTCATTACTCAGCCCCATATTCTCCAGCGCCTTACGTTTTAAGCGCATTCCTTCGACCTGTCTATTTTTAGATTTCGGCCAAAAATAGACGTTACATTTTATTCAGGGTTAGTCAGGCACGGCCTCGATAATCACATAGGCCCCGGCCAGATCACCCTCATCCGTCAGGCTGAGGTGGATGCGCGCCACACAACCCTGCGGCAACAGCGCCTGAAGCCGGTCAAGCGCGCCGTTTTTAAACGTCACCTCAGGCTTGCCCAGCGCATCATTGCGCACCTCTATGTCGGTGAAATGAAAGCCGCGCAAACCGGTGCCCAGCGCCTTCATCACCGCCTCCTTGGCGGCAAAACGCTTGGCCAGGGTCGGATGCACCGGCGTTTTCGACAGGGCGTAGGCCTGCTCGGCGGGCGTGAACACGCGGTCGAGGAATTTCTGACCGAAACGTTCGACCGATTGCCGGATGCGCCGCGCGTCGGTCAGGTCCATGCCCACGCCAAGGATCATAGGCGCGCAGCGTCCATCAGGTGCCGCATACGGCTGACCGAAGCCTCAAGCCCCACAAAGATGGCCTCACCGATCAGGAAGTGGCCGATATTCAGCTCTTTGATCTGAGGCACGCGCGAAATAAAGGTCACGGTATCGTAGTCGATGCCGTGGCCCGCATGGACCTCTATGCCGACCTCAGCCGCCATGTGCGCCGCCCATTCGAGCTTCTTCATCTCGGATTCGACGATGGAGCGTTCGCCTTCGCGCCAGGCATCGCACAGGGCCCCCGTATGGAATTCGACCACGGGCGCGCCGATGTTCGACGCTGCCGATACCTGAAGCGGGTCGGTGGCGATAAACAGCGAGGTACGGATACCCGCCGCATTGAGCCGTGCGACCGCAGGCCCAACGACGTCAATATTGCCCGCCACATCCAGACCGCCCTCAGTGGTACGCTCCTGACGCCGTTCGGGCACCAGACAGCAGGCGTGCGGCTTGAGATCGAGCGCAATGCCGATCATCTCATCGGTCACCGCCATCTCGAAGTTCAGCGGTTTGCGAAACTCATCACAGACGGCTTTCAGCGCCCAGATATCCTTATCGAGCACGTGGCGGCGATCTTCGCGCAGATGCGCCGTGATGCCATCGACTCCGGCCTCCAGCACCTGACGTGCGCCACGCGCCGGGTCAGGCGCGTGGCCGCCACGCGCATTGCGCACCGTAGCGATGTGATCAATATTGATCCCCAGACGGATGCGGTTCATGGCATCAGGCCTTTTGCGACAGACGGCGGCTGCCGGGGTCCTGCACCGGAATGGCGGCCAGTTCCGGCGGCAGGGCATCGGCGGGATAGGCCGGGACTTCGAGGCTGGCCAGCGAGATCAGCGGCACACCGACATCGGCCTTGCCCCCCGACCGGTCAACGATACAGGCCGCCGCGACG
>NZ_JAIWNX010000231.1 GCF_020217185.1 Asticcacaulis sp. | reverse complement strand
AACCCCAACCCATAAATGGTTGTCTATTAAAAGAGACCGCTTGCAACAGTAGTCGTCATAGACCACCGCCGCCTGCGTTTCCCTTCCCCATTTAACAATGTCAAAGACCGGAAATCCGTTTCAGCGTTAAGCTTCGTAAAGATTTCGTTGCCGCCGTCAGCGGCGAGGAGGCGGTTTCTATTCGAACCCCCGATCCGCGTCAACGGTCTTTTTCGGTTTTCCACAAGGTCGTGACGTTTTATTCGACCCCCGGAAAGTCGGCTTCTCTATTTTATTATTTGTATCAGCACTTTAAACAAAAACAGGCGCGGAAATTTTCTTTCCGCGCCCACTGATTTTGTCCGCCCACGTCCCGCTGATCAGGGCAGTTTGGCGATTTGACCCCAAAAGCGCACCACTTCGCGCACGGTTTCGGCGTAGAGCGCGCCCTCAAACGGCTTGACGACATAGCTGCTGGCCTGACGCTCGTAGCAGTCGCGAATGTCGGTTGGCGACTCCGACGAGGTGAACATAACCACCGGAATGGCTTTGAAGGCCGGATCGGCCTTGATCTCGCTGAGGAACATCTTGCCGTCCATGCGAGGCATGTTGATGTCGAGCAGGATCAGGTCAGGGCGGGGAGCCTCGGCGAAGCGACCTTCGCGACGCAGACACTCCAGCCCCTGCGCCCCGTTGCCGGCCACGGACACCCGGCACTCGGTCGCCGCCGTGCGCAGAGCGCGACGAGTCATTTCGACATCGCCTTCATTATCCTCGATCAGCAGAAGTTCGAGCGTCATGACATCTCCGGTTCAGGATTTACAGACGGGCCGGTTGCGGAAGGGTGAAGCTGAAGGTCGTGCCTTCGCCCGGCGTCGAGATAAAACTGATCTCTCCGCCATAGAGGCGCACGAATTTGCGGCAGGTCGAAAGGCCAATCCCGGTGCCTGGGAATTCGTCCTCGCTGTGCAACCTCTGAAAGATGGTGAAGATGCGATCGGCATAGGCCGGGTCGATACCGATGCCGTTATCGGATACGTCGAAGCGATAGGCCTTGCCTTCGCGGCGCGCCGAGACGTGGATTTCAGGGATGCGCCGGCCGTCCTGAAACTTCAGCGCATTGCCGATCAGGTTTTGCAGCAGGACACGCATCAGGGTGGGCGAGGTGTGCATTTCCGGCAGGGCGCCGCAGGTGACCTTGGCACGCTGGGCTTCGATCACACCGGCCAGACCGGCGCAAACCTCATCAAATACGCGCCGCGTATCGACCGCCTCGACCTCAATGGCTTCGCGGCCGACGCGGGAGAAGTTGAGGATATCGCCGATCATGCGGTTCAGCCGGGTGGCGTTGTCGCGGATATATTGCACGTAGCGGCGGCCATCTTCGTCGAGCTTTTCGGCGGAGTCCTCGGCCAGAAAGCCCGCATAGATGTTCATCATGCGCACCGGCTCCTTCATGTCGTGCGAGCAGACATAGGCGAAGCGTTCCAGTTCCTCATTCGACTGACGCAGGGTGGCGTTCAGTTGCAGGATCTGCTGCCGCTGAGTGTAAAGCTCGAGATAGACCTGCACCTTGGATTTGAGGATGTCGGGATTGATCGGCTTGAAGATATAGTCCACCGCGCCAATGGCCGCCGCTTCGGTGGCGTAGTGGTCCTCCTTGGAGATGGCGGTGACAAAGATGATCGGCACGCCCTGCATGGACGGGCGGGTCTTCATCAGGCGCGCGGTCTCAAAACCATCCATGCCGGGCATCTGCACATCGAGCAGCACGATGGCGAAGTGGCGTTCGAGCACGAGGCTCAGCGCCGCCTCGCCCGACTCGGCGGTAACGATGTCGGCCCCCAGCGGCTTGAGCAGGGCTTCGGTCGCCAGAAGATTCTGCCAGCGGTCATCGACAATGAGGATAGAGGGCCGCGGCGTCTCGCCCACAGCGGATGGTGTCTGAGCCGTCCTGACCGTCGTCATATCAGCCTCCGATTGCCCTCTGGCGCAGCGAACCTAAAACAGATCGCGTCCGGATTGAATCGAAAAATGCAGCCTAAGATCCTGTTTTTCGATCTCTTCTAAAGACGAGGTCCAGCCCAGTTTGGGGAACAAAGTGACTTTATACCGTGTTCACAACCTGCGCGTGGCCCACCATTTTCGTCTTATGCCTTTACGCCCAGATTTCCGGGGGAAAGGAGATATCATGACGCACCACCGCTCCCCCACCCCTGAGGAGATCAGCCAGACCGCCGAAGAGAAAGGCCACGACAGCGATCCCTTTCCGCCGGAAGGCACAACGGACGAACACCTGCTGAGCAAGGACAGCCAGCGCCCGATCCGCGAGGACGAGCGCGTCAAGGCGACGCGCAAGGCGCTCCGCCGCATCCGCAAACCGCAGAGCCACCTGTAAACGAGGACAGTCAATACTGATTTTTTACGCCCCTTGCGGTTAAGGACGGGCCGCGTCAGTAAAGCGCGCCTTACGTAAAGTATCATTGTTCTCAAAGGTTTGTCATGATTGATTGTCAAGAACGCAAAGACGGGGCGGCCCTCACGCCCGCGCCTTTGAAGGTACTGGTCGTTGACGACAATCAAGCCTCGGCCCTGACCTTAAGCTGGGCCATCGAGTCGTGGGGCGATGAGGTGCGGACCTGTTTCGACGGTCTCAGCGCGATTGACACGGCGCGCAGCTTTCACCCGGACGTCGTACTGCTCGATCTGGGGATGCCGGAAATCGACGGCCTGAGCGTGGCGCGGACCTTGCGCGCCGACCCGCGCACCCGTCGCTGCAAGATCATTGCCCAGACCGGCTGGGGCGATGCGGCGCGCCGTCGTGAAACGGCCGAAGCGGGTTTCGACCTGCATCTGGTCAAGCCCATCGACTTTAACGTCTTGCAGGAGATGTTCGAGCTGTTCCGCCTGATGCCCGCCCGTTAAGCAGAGCACCAATTTATGCAATCTCAGGGTTGTTTTTCAAAAAATAACGCGCTCCGCAAGCAACCTTGCAATCAAAGATAAATATTACATCACCGCATATTAAATATACCAGATTGTCGCAATTTGCGACAGCGTGATGTTTCGCCGCATTATTTATCATTATATAGAATATAACGCACTTATTCGCTTAAGACATCGTTTATTATTGTGGGTGCGATGATCCCCCTAACGCCGTTATGGCGGCTGGAGGACGCACATGAACATACATTCCGTTAAAACGAAGATCGTCGCCCTGTCGGCGCTTTGTCTTCTGATGGCGACCGGGGCCCTGGTGGGTTTCGGCATCTTTTCGTCAGGCAAGACCGCGCATTTTGTGAACCAGAATGTGCAGGGCCTGCTGGATCGCAACAGCAGCGAATCCCTGACGCGGCTGGCCGATACGCAGGCCGGCACGATCCGCGCCGAGGTCGATACGGCCTTTTCCGCCGCCCGTAACATGGCGCGTAGCCTCGAAGTCATCGCCGGGCCCGGCGGCGTGCCGCGTGCTCAGCGGCGTCAGCATCTGAACGAGATCCTGCTGGGGGTGTTGAAGGACAATCCGCGCTTTAACGGCACCTATAGCGCCTGGGCCCCCAATGCGCTGGACGGAGCGGACGGGGCCTATGCCAACCGCAAGGCGGTGGGTTCCGATGCGACGGGCCGCGCCCTGCCCTACTGGACGCGCAATGCGCAGGGCGAGATCGCGCTTCAGCCCCTGGTCGAATACGACAGTCAGGACCGCCACCCCAATGGCCTGATCAAGGGCGGCTGGTTCCTCGGCCCGCAGGCGAATGGCAAGGAAAGCATCCTCGCCCCCCTGCCCTATATCGTACAGGGCAAACACGTCTTTCTGGCCACCATGTCGGTGCCCATCGTCATCGACGGCCAGTTCAAAGGCGTGGCCGGGGCCGATTTCGACCTGTCCTTCGTGCAGGTTCTGGCGCAGTCGGTTAAGAAGTCGATTTATGAAGGCAAGGGCAATGTGACCATCGTCACCTCTGACGGGCTGGTGGTCGCCTCAAGCGCCTTCCCGGACGCCGTCGGCGGCTCGGTACAGACCGTCGATCCGATGGCGTGGCAGGCGCTGGATACCGTCAGGGCGGGTCGCTCGGCCGTCGATTTCGACAGAAAGAACGATCAGATGCGCGTCTATGCCCCCATTCAGCTGGGCCGCAGCGGGCAGTTCTGGTCGGTGATCATCACCGTGCCGCGCACCGTCGTCATGGCCGATGCCGACAAGCTGTCCAATGCGCTCAAGGCGCGCGGCGGCAGCGACTCTTTGTGGGAAATCGTCTGCGCCCTGATCGTGGCGGTGCTGGGGATCGCGATGATCGCCGTCATGGCCAATAATGTCGCCAATCCCATTGTCCGCCTGACCGAGGCGCTGGGCCGGCTGGCCTCTGGCGAAAAGCTGCGTGAAATCGCTGGTGCGGGACGCAAGGACGAGATCGGCGACATTTCGCGGGCGGTTGACCGCATCCGCATCGTTACCGAGGAAGAGGCCCTGCAAAAGGCCGCCGATGCAGAGGCCGAACGCCAGAGGCAGGATCAGGAACGACGTCAGATGATGCTCAAACTGGCCGATGAGTTCGAAAAGTCGGTGGGCGGCATCGTCTCTCTGGTGTCCAGCGCGGCCACCGAAATGCAGGCCTCGGCCCAGCAACTGACCACCACCGCGCAGCAGGCTTCGGCGCAATCGGTCGCCGTCTCGGCCGCCGCCGAAGAGGCCGGAGCCAATGTCACCTCGGTGGCGTCGTCCGCCGAAGAACTGGGCGCCTCGGTTAATGAGATCGGGCGTCAGGTCGAAACCTCGGCCAGCATTTCTTCGGAAGCCGTGGAAGAGGCCAGCGGCGCGGTACGGCTGGTGGACGAGCTGAATACGGTGGCCGTCAGCATCGGCGGCGTGGTCGATCTGATCGCCGGGCTGGCCAGTCAGACCAACCTTTTGGCGCTCAACGCCACCATCGAGTCGGCGCGCGCTGGCGAAGCAGGCAAGGGCTTTGCCGTGGTCGCTTCCGAGGTCAAGGCGCTGGCCGGTCAGACGGCCAAGGCCACGACGGAAATCTCGGACAAGATCGCCCACATGCAGGAGGCGACGGCCAAGGCAGCAACGGCCATCTCCAACATTTCCGGCACCATCACCCATATCAACCAGACCAACACCATCATTGCCTCGGCCGTCGAACAGCAGACGGCGGCGACGCAGGAGATCGTGCAGGCGGTCAATCAGGCCTCAATCGGCACGCAGGAGGTGACCACCAATATCACCGGCGTGGCCATGGCGGCGGAACAGACGGGCACCTCCGCCGTGCAGGTGCTGGGGGCGTCGGCCGAACTGGCGCAGCAGGCCGAGCGGCTGCATCAGGAGATGGACAAATTCCTGCAAACCGTGCGCGCCGCCTGAGACACCGCACGGGCTGAGCCTAGCGCGGAATGATCTCCATTGGAATCATTCCGCTCAAGCCGCCATTGAGGCGGCGGCCAAGGTGGCGCAAGCCACCGCCCGGCGAGGGGCGAAACAAAAACCTGGATCATTATGTCTCCACCGGAAATCATAATGATCTAGGGGCGGGGCCGTCAAACGGTCCCGCCCCTGAGCGCCGCAGGGTAAGCGTAAAATAGAAAGACTACAGGCATGAAACCCACCGCCACCGATACCCCTCTCGACCTGTCGCGCCTCAGTGTGCTGGTGGTCGATGACAGCCTGAACATCCGCAAGCTGGTGTCCGAGATGCTCAGGTCGATAGGCCTGAAGACCGTCAAGCAGGCCAGCAGCGGCATCGAAGTGTTTGAAATCCTGAAGACCAGTCCGGTTGATCTGATCATCATGGATCTGGTCATGGACCCACTGGACGGCATCGAAACGGCCAAGCTGCTGCGGCAGGGCATCGACAGCCCCAACCGCACCGTGCCGATTATCCTCATCACCGGCCATACCGAACGCAGCAATATCATGCGGGCCCGCGACGCCGGCATTAACGAGGTGATCGCCAAGCCCTTTTCAGCGCAGATCCTGCTCGATCATCTGCGCCACGTTCTGACGCAGAAGCGCGAATGGATCGCCACCACCCACTATACGGGGCCGGATCGGCGACGCCACACGCCTGCGGGCTACGCCGGACCGTGGCGGCGCGCCAGCGATGCGGAGACCGCTGCGCCCGCAGACACAGAGGTCACCGCGATGACTCAGTGATCCGTCACACCGATTGCCCGCGCCGCCAAAACGTCGCATAGTCAGGCCCATGACAGGCAAGCGCAGAATCCTGATCCTGGGGGGCGGTACGGCCGGATGGCTGGCGGCGGCCTATCTGGCGCGCTATTTCGACATCAAGCGTCAGACGCGCCTTGAGATCGTGCTGGTGGAGTCGCCGGAGATCAGCAGCGTCGGTGTCGGCGAAGGCACCTTCCCCACCATCCGCCAGACGCTGAAATTTATCGGCATCGACGAAGCGCCCTTTATGCGGCGCACCACCGCCACCTTCAAACAGGGCATCCGTTTTGCCGACTGGGTAAAGACGCCGCTCAACGGACGGCACGAACACTATTTCCACCCGTTCGAAGCCCCCTACTATACCGAGGGTGAAGGACTGGTCCCCTACTGGCTGTTGCAGGACGAGGCGACGCGCAAGCCCTTTGCCGAGGCCGTAACCTTTCAGAAGCGCGTGGCCGAGGCGCGGCGCGCGCCCAAACGCCCGCACGAAGGCGATTTTGCCGGCCCGCTGAACTATGCCTACCATTTCGACGCGCAGCAGTTGGCAGAGGTGCTGGCCGAACGCGCCGTCGCGCTTGGGGTGGTGCATAAGCCGGCGCGGCTCGATGGCGTGGTGCTCGACCACACAGGGCAGATCGACCACATCGTCGTCGAGGGCGAGGTGCTGACGGCGGACCTCTATATCGACTGTTCGGGCTTTCGGGCCGAACTGATCGGCAAGGCATTGGGGTCGCCGTTCCGCTCGGTGCGCGGGACGCTGTTCACCAACAAGGCGCTGGCGTGCAAGGCGCCCTATGAGCGCCCCGACGCCCCCATCGAAAGCTACACGGTGGCCACGGCCCATACGGCGGGCTGGACCTGGGATATCGGCCTCGATGGTCAGCGCGGGATTGGCTATACCTATTCGACCGACCACACGAGTGACGATGAGGCCGAAGCGACGCTGCGCCGCTATGTGGGCAGCAAGACCGCGCTGAACCTGCGTGAGATTGCGTTCGAGCCCGGATATCGCGAGCGCCCGTGGATCGGCAACTGCGTGGCGGTGGGTCTGGCCGGCGGGTTTATGGAGCCGCTGGAATCGACCGGCATCGTGATGATCGAGGTCGCCGTAGCCATGATCGCCGAGCTGTTCCCCCATGCCGGGCCTATCGACGCCCCGGCCCGGCGCTTCAACGCCCTGATGACGGCGCGTTACGAGAATATCGTCACCTTTCTCAAGCTGCACTACGCGCTGAGCCACCGCAGCGAGGCCTTCTGGCGCGACAATGCCGATCCGCAGACCTGGCCTGAGCGGTTGCGTGAGTTGCTGGAGCAATGGCGTTACCGGCCGCCCAGCCGGTTCGACTTCCTGATTGACGTCGAAACCTTCGCCTTCTTCAACTATCAGTACATTCTCTATGGCATGGGCTTCCGGACCGATCTCAGCGGGGCGCGCGACCACTTCCCGCACGTGGAAGACGCCAACCGGACCTTTGCCAAGATCCATAATTTCGGCGAACGCGCGACGCTGGACCTGCCGCCGCACCGCACCCTGATCCGTCAGATCTACGCCGAGGGCTTTGCCGAGTCGGCATAAAAAACCGCCCCGGCGGGAGGATCACCGGGGCGCTATGAGGTGATAAAGTGGAATGATTTTTAACAAAATCATTCCACTCAAGCCGCCATTGAGGCGGCGGCCAAGGTGGCGGAGCCACCGCCCGGCGAGGGGCTAAGCAGAAATCTGGATCATTATGTTTCTGACAGAGATCATAATGATCCAGAGAAAAATCAGTCCGCTGCCCGGTCCGGCAAGGCCCCAAGCTCGCCGCTTTCGCGCGCCTTGCGGCCATAGACGGCTTCGAACAGCGGCGAAGCCATGACCGTGGTGACAATGGCCATCAGCACCAGCATCGAGAACAGGGCCGGGCCGATAATGCCCTTTTGCAGGCCGATATTGATGATGATCAGCTCCATCAGCCCGCGGGAATTCATCAGTGCCCCGATACCCAGCGCCGTGCGGTTGTCTTCGCCGGTCAGGCGCGCCGCCGCATAGCAGGCTCCGAACTTGGCGAGGATCGACACGGCCAGAATCGCCAGCGCGATCAGCAGCAGTTCGAGATTGTTGACCATGTCGAGGCGGGTGTTCAGCCCCGAATAGGTGAAGAACATCGGCAAGAGCAGGATGACCGTCAGCGGCTCGACCTTCTTCTTCAACTCCTCGGTAAACTTGCCGCGCGGCATCACCGTGCCCAGAATGAAGCCGCCGAAGATGGCGTGGATGCCCACCGCATCCATCACAAAGGCCGAGGTGGCAAAGGCGATGAGGGTGATGGCCAGAACCGTGTGGCTCATCTCGCCGCGTTCTTCGACCATGCGCCCCAGCGGCGCCAGAAGACGCTTACCGGCAAAGACGACGAACAGGGTCCATAACAGGCCGCCACCAATAGCCAGCACGGCAATGCCCGGCCCGCCGCCAAAGGTGGCCAGCACAATGGCCAGTACGCACCACGACACGGCGTCATCAAAGGCACCGGCGGTCAGGGACAGGGTGCCCAGCGACGAGTTAGCCAGACCACGCTCATTGATAATGCGCGCCAGCATGGGGAAGGCGGTCAGTGCGATACAGGCCCCCATGAACAGGGTGGCGTTAACCTGCGAAATGCCTTCGGCAAACAGGCCGGGCACGGTGAGAAGCCACGGCGTGATCAGCACCGCCATCAGAAACGGCACCGTAATGCCCGATAACGAGACCGCGGCGGCGCTCTTGCCCTTCTGCGCAAAATGGTCGGCGCGGAAGGTGCAGCCGACGAGGAACATATAAAGGCCTACGCCTAGTTGCGCCCCGACATAGAGGACGTTGCGGCTTTCCTTGGGGAAGATAGCACCCTGAAGATCGGGGAACAGAAGCCCCAGAAGCGATGGCCCCAGAATGACCCCGGCGATCATTTCGCCGACCACCTGCGGCTGAGCCAAGAACTTCTGACCCAGCCAGCCGACCACGCGACACGTCAGAATGATCAGGCCGATTTGCAGGAAGAAACGGATGCTGAAGTCGTTGGCATTATAGGTGCCATTGGGCCCATGCGGCGACAGGATGGTGGTGATGGTCTCAAGCGTGTGAGCCCACATGTCGGGTGTAGCGACGGTCATGCGTGTCTGTGATCCCTGATTGATCTGTGTTCGGCCTTCTTTTGGGCCAGACCGGTGGGTGAGACAGACACAGAAATCACGCCGGACGCAACCGGTTGCCGGCTTAAAAAAACGTTTTGAAATCGCGCGTTTGAAATTTGTTGCCAAAGGGTCACGATGTAGTAACGTCGCTACATGTTAGCGCGCTCATTTGTAGCAACGTAGGTGCAAAATGACGACCTTTTCCAGCCGGGAATTCAATCAGGATGTCGGTAGCGCCAAACGCGCTGCCCTGTCGGAACCGGTTTTCATCACTGACCGGGGCAAGCCCACTCACGTGTTGCTGAGCTTTGAGGCCTATCGCGCCCTGTCGGGACAGACGGAGACTCTGGTCGATTTGCTGGCGCTCAGCGAAGGGGTGACGATTGACCTTGATGCCGCCCGCGCCGGGGATGGCTGGGACCGTCAGGGAACTGTTTAATGTACCTGCTCGACACCCCCATCGTTATGGAACTGCGCAAGGCCAAGGCCGGTGACACTGATCCCGGCCTGACGCGCTGGGCGTCGGGTATCGGGCGTCAACACCTGTTCCTGTCGGTGCTCAGCCTGCTGGAGATGGAAACCAGTGTCGCCGCCGCCGAAAAGCGTGACGCGGAAAGCGGGCGTCTGCTGCGGCAATGGCTGGACGAACAGGTGCCGCGCGCCTTTGAAAACCATATTCTGCCCATCGACGCCGCAGTGGCCCGTCGCCGGGCGGCCCTCCATATGAGCGATTCCCGCGATGCCCTGATGGCCGCGACCGCCGCCGTGCACGGCCTGACGCTCGTGACCCCCTCACCGGCGGCCTTCAAGGCGGGCAAGGTCAAGACCTTCAATCCATTCGGCTACACGCCCGAAGAGGCCGACACCTCTGCCGACTGGCGCGAAGCTTCACGCTCCGGCCCGCAATGGTTCCGCAACCTGTTTGTCAGGTTCTAACCGCAGCCGCCTTGTGAAACAGCCAGGCCGAAAGCAACCAGACGGCGACAAAGCCGCCATTCAGCACAAGCGCCTCGTAGCCAAGGACATAGGACGCAATCGCCACCGCCACCTGTACCCCGGCAACGGCGAGCATCACCCCCGCCAGACCGCGCGTCCGAAACCGGACGAGGACGGCCCCGATGCCCCCGACAGCGAGAACAAGCGCATAGATCAGATTGGCAGGATTATCTTCGCTGCCCAGTATGCCGACGGCCAGATTGATCCAGACGAGCAAAAACGCGCCCAAAAGGGCCACACCCGCTGCGGCGCGGAAGGCCAGACTGCCCGACAGGCGCGTCACCAGATCGAAGGCCCCGGCCCCGACGACCAGCATCGTGCCGAAAACAGCGAAATCAAACGCCGTCCATTGCACCTGCGTCGTAAAGCGCATGGCGATGAGCGGGGCCAGCCACAAGAGCAGGGTGGCGCTCCACACCCCCCAACGCCAGCGGCGACCCGAAGCCACGGCGGTATTGGTCATTTTCATGGTGTCAGCCATAAGTGTTTCTCCGGACGTTCTCTCCCGAACATGACGCAGACTCCCGCGTCGCGCCATGTGAAAATTCTGACGCAGCCGAAAAGGGCGTTGCGGGGTGGACAGCCGCACCACCCTGTGCGACCTCTTTAGCCACTCGAGACGTCAGGGGGGATAGCACTGTGGACACGTCGATAGCGATTCAGTTGATACCATTCCTCGTTGTTTGGGTTCTGTGGCAGGGTCTGCTGGGGCTTAGCTATTACATCATATTGAAACGGCTGGACCCCCAGCGCGCCAGGATCGCACTGCTAATCCTCCTCCCTTACATCGGCTACATCGTCCTGCTCTACGTGCACTTCATGACCCTCAATCTGCTCACGACACGTCTGACCCGTCTTGAGGAGATGGTGTCAGCTAAAACGCCGCAATGACCGCACCATTATAGGTCTTGGCGATGAAGTCCTTGACCTTTTGAGAGGTCAGGGCCTCGGCCAGCACCTTGATACGCGGGTCGTCTGTCTTGTCGGCGCGCGCCACCAGATAGTTGATGTACGGGCTGTCAGACCCTTCGATGATCAGGGCGTCTGTCTTGGGGTTCAGCTTGGCATCCAGCGCGTAGTTGGTGTTGATCAGGGCCAGATCGACCTCCGGCAGGACGCGCGGCAGGGACGGCGATTCCAGCTCCTTGAACACAAAGCCCTTGGGGTTACCGGCGATGTCTTTCAGCGTCGCATTGATATTGTTAGGGTCTTTCAGCGTGATCAGGCCGTTCTTGTGCAGCAGGATCAGGGCGCGCCCGGTGTTCGAGGCATCGTTGGGCACGGCGATGACCGCGCCCTGCGGCAGGTCGGCAATCGTCTTATATTTGCGCGAATAGCCGCCAAACGGCTCGACATGCACGCCGACCACGGTGACCAGCTTGGTGCCGCGTTCCTTATTGAACGAGTCGAGATAGGGCAGGGTCTGGAAGTAGTTGGCGTCGATCAGGCCCTGATCGACCTGAAGGTTCGGCTGCACATAGTCGTTAAAGACCTTGATATCGAGCGTGATACCCTTGGCCGCCAGATCAGGGGTGATGACCTTGAGGATTTCGGCGTGCGGCACGGCGGTGGCCGCAACGCTGAGGACATTGCCCTTGGCGGCCGGCTTGCCGCAGGCGGCCAAAGCAGAGACGGCAACACCGGTCAGGATCAGATGACGACGAGACAGCATGATGAGTTTCCCTTATTTCTTAGAGACGCGCGCCACCAGCGCATCGCCCAGCATTTGCAGACCCTGAACCAGGGCAATGATCAGCACCACCGTCACCACCATGACATCGGTCTGGAAGCGTTGATAACCATAGCGCACGGCAAGGTCTCCGAGGCCGCCCGCCCCCACTACGCCGGCCATGGCCGTATAGGAAACCAGCGCGATGGCCGTCACCGTCGCCGCCGCAATCAGGCCCGGCAGGGCTTCGGGCAGCAGGGTGTGCAGGATGATCTGACGCTTTGAGGCCCCCAGCGCCTGCGTGGCCTCGATCACCGAGCGATCGACTTCGCGCAGGGCGTTTTCGACCAGCCGCGCCAGAAATGGCGCCGCCCCCAGCACCAGAGGCGGAATGGCCCCCTTGACCCCCAAAGACGTGCCGACCAGCGCCAGAGTGACCGGGATCAGCAGGATAAACAGGATCACAAAGGGAATGGAACGCAGGACATTGACCGCAAAACTCAGCAGGCCATAGAGGAGTGGATTGGGGCTTAAGCCCTGACGGCTGGTGACCGACAGCCATACGCCCAGAGGCAGGCCCAGCGCGAGGCTGAGCAGCAGAGACGCCCCGACCATGCCCAGCGTCTCACCGCTGGCGCGGGCGATTTCCGCCGGGTCGATATTGGCAAAAAACTCAGGCCCCATCATTGGACCGCCTCCGTCACGCTGACGCCGCGCGCCCGCAGTCGCGCCAGCGCTTCGGCGCGGTCAGGACCGGCCATATCGACGATCATATGGCCATAGGGGCCGGATTTGAGGTGTGACACCTGCCCGGACAGGACGCTGAAGCGCGCCTGAAGCCCCTGCACGGCCGCCGACAGGGCGTCGGAATAGACCACCTCGCCGAAATAGGTCAGGGTGACCGCGCCTTCGCCCACCCCGTCGGGCGGTGGCGGCAGGATATGCTTCGACAGGGCGCGACCGGCGGCGCTCACCGGGGCGAACAGCACTTGTTCCACCGTGCCGACCTCGGCCAGCCGCCCGTGATCAAGAACGGCCACGCGGTCGCACACCTGACGCACCACCTCCATCTCATGCGTCACCAGCACGATGGTCAGGCCCAGTTCGCGGTTCAGTTCGGCCAGCAGGGTCAGTATGCCCTGGGTCGCCTCCGGATCGAGCGCCGAGGTCGCTTCGTCACACAGCAGGATGTCCGGCGCATTGGCCAGGGCACGGGCAATGGCCACGCGTTGTTTCTGCCCGCCCGAAAGCTGCGCCGGGTATTTCTGCGCATGGGCGCTGAGGCCGACGCGGTCGAGCAGATCGAGCGCGCGCTGGCGACGGGTGGCGGGCGTGCCGGTTCCGGCCAGCTCCAGCGCATAAGCGACGTTGTGCAGCGCTGTCTTGCTCGACAACAGGCCGAACGATTGAAAAATCATCCCCATCTTGTGGCGCAGGGCCGACAGGGCGCGCGCATCCAGACCGCTGAGATCGACGCCATTGACCTCCACCCGGCCTTCGCTGGGCGTTTCCAGCCGGTTGAGCAGGCGGATCAGGGTCGATTTGCCGGACCCCGACGGGCCGATAATGCCAAACACCTCACCGCGCGCGATATCGAGATCGACGCCGTCGAGCGCCGCCTGCACGCCGCTTTTGGAGACGAAGCGCCGGGTCACGCCGCGTAAGCCGATCACCGAAGCCGGATTGTTCACATCTGAAACCATCAGGCGGTCTTAGAGCGCCTGTGGCGGCCTGTGAAGCGTGTTTTTCTGCGCGCAGCGGTGACGCTTTCTAAACTGGCCGCCAAGGGTCGGTGGGACATCACAAAATCATGATCGTTTTTGACATAATTTGAATATTTCAAATCTGAAAATTAAACCCGGCGTCAATTTTTGCGCCCAAAATCAACGCCCATGTCTTTAAATGCGACACTATAATCAGTATAAATACATCACAGATAAAAATGAGCCTTTTTAATAAGTATTAAATTTGTGTTTAAGCCAATTTAGCTAATACATTTATGATTTCTAACGTCACATTTTGGCCAAATTCGATCCAGCTTTGACATATTATGTGGTATTTTTGCCCATGAAACGGTGATATTTGACATTTTCATAAAAATAGCGGCGGTATTTATGGCCAAGGACTTGACTGATCGTTTTTGATCGTAAATGTTCGCGGCGCTGATAAATTGATCATCGCGCCACGAGGGTACAAACCCAAGGGCAGGCCTGACGGCAGCGATGAGGGAGA
>NZ_JAIWNX010000230.1 GCF_020217185.1 Asticcacaulis sp. | reverse complement strand
CTCGCCCCTTTTCGGAGCCGTTTGTGTCGCTCCACCCCCCTTCCTTCGCCACCGGTTCTGCGTCGCGTCCGAACCTGTTTGTTAAGAGGGCGGCGTCTGGCCTGTCTCCCGTTTTGATTTGTCCGCCGGTGTCCGCGCGCCGTCGTCCCCCTCCCCGGACGACCGCCGGGCCACCGCCCCGCAGATTGCTCAGGAGCCTCACAGGTATGATCCGCAGCCCCTCCCCCCGCCCCCTTTCCACGCGCCTGAAAAGCGCCTCCGCCCTGACTGCGGTGGCCCTGCTGGGCCTGTCCGGCGTCGCCTTTGCGCAGGAAGCCGCCCCCGCTGCCCCGGCCAAAGAAGACATTGAAACCGTCATCGTCACCGGCACGCGTCAGTCGCAGCAATCGGCGATCAATCGGAAGAAAAAGGCCGGCACGGTCTCTGACTCCATCGTGGCCGATGATATTGCGCAGTTCCCGGATAAGAATGTCGGCGAAGCGCTGGGCCGCATTACCGGCGTTCAACTGGCTCGCGATTTCGGTGAAGGCAACTCGGTCTCCATCCGCGGGGTGGAACCCGATCTGAACCGTGTCGAAATCAATGGCATGAGCACCCTGTCCACGGCGGGCAACCTCAATACCTATGGCGGCGGCGGGCGTTCCAATGACTTCCGCGAACTGGCCTCGGAACTGGTGCAGTCAATCGACGTGTTCAAAGGCTTCACGGCCGATATGACCGAAGGCGGCGTCGGCGGTACAGTCAGCGTCAAAACGCGCAAACCGCTCGACTTCAAAAAGCCGACCTTCTCCATCACCGCCTCGCTGCAAAACCTTGACACAGAAGATGGCTGGAAGCCACGCAGCAACTTCTTCGGCGCGACGCGTCTGCTGGATGGCAAGCTGGGGCTGATGGCCAACATCACCTTCGATGATGTCGATACGCGCGGTGACTATCTGCGCAATACGGCCTGGGTGCGTCTGGCCGATCTCGACGGCTCGGCGGAAAAAACGGCCAACTATTACTCTCCCACCGACTCCGCCGCCAATATCGCGGCCTATAATGCGATCACGACGCAGGCCGGGTGCAATTCGGCCTATCCCGGTTCCGGCAGTGCGGTGACGGCACAGCGCAACAACTGTCTGTCGCAATGGTACGACTACAATCCGCGCGTGCCGCGTTACGGCGTGTGGACCCGCAATGACCAGCGCGCCTCGGCCGAATTCGTTGCGCAGTACCGTTTTACTGACCGCATCGACGCCTATGTCAGCTATAACCGCAATACCCGCGACCAGAGGCTGAACGACATCAACTATGGTACAGACTTCACCTCGGTGAACCGCCTGTATAATGTCACCTCAGCGACCAATGCGGCCTGCGGTTCCACCGTGCCTGCCGGATCGACCACTGTGGTCAATCACGTGGTAAGCAGCTACACTGCGGGTAACTGTGTGACCACCACCGGCCGCGGCGGCTCCAACGCTTTCAGCGTCAGTGCGCGCGATTTCAAATACACCACCGAAAGCGACTATTACGGCTTTGGCGCCAACTATAAGGGCGATCGCCTGAAGGCGGAGTTCCAGGGCTCGGTGGCCAAAACCGACACCGTGTCGCAAACCAACAATGTCAGCGTCAGCTACAACGTGCCCGGTCTGGTCGTAAGCCTCAACAGCGCGGGCGCGCCGGTCTTCACCTTCCCCACGGGCTATAGCCCGACCGACGCCTCTGCGGTCAGCCAGTGGCAGATCCAGTATCGTCCGTCGAATGCCCATTCCGAGGAACAGCAGTACAAACTCGACTTCGATTATGACACCCGCTGGCCGATCATAGACAAGATCGAATTCGGAGCCCGTGCGACCGATAGCGAAACCTATGGCTACGGGGCACTGACCTTTGGCGGTGGCGACGGGATGATCCTCAGCGCCGGCAGCAATCTGGCATCGGCCACGGACGACACCGTCGTCTATGCCAACCAGATCAACTCAACAGCCACCATTTCCCCCAACCAGACCGCCGATCAGACGGCCGCCGCCGCCGCGGCTGCCGCGTATCAGACCGGCTACTGGTCCACGACCGAAACTTGGTCGAGAAACTTCTCAAACAGCGTCTTCGCGGCGGCCATGACGCCGCTGTCTTCCAGCTTCTACTACGGCGGCGGCAATATCCCGACCACCTGGAACTATCCGGACTTTGCGACCGTGGCGCAGTACCTCGATACGTCGCACTTCAATCTGGACAATCTGGAAACGACGACGGGCAGCGACGGCAAAACCTATAACCGCATCCCTTACCGCGTTTCCGAAACAACCGACGCGCAGTATCTAAAGTTCAACTACGCCTTCCCGTGGAATGGCTGGGACGTGAGCGGGAATTTTGGCTGGCGTCGCGTCAATACGCAAACGACGGCTTCGGGCGTCAATACGCGTCAGGAAATCCGTTACAACAGCGCCAACGTGGCCACCACCTACACCGTATCCAACAGCCAGACCTCCATCACCAAGGATTATACGGTGTGGCTGCCCAGCTTTAACGCCGGAGTGTGGTTCATCCCGAACACGCTGTCGGCGCGTGCGGGCTTTGCCGACCTGATGGCGCGGCCGTTGGTGAACTATCTGATGCCCTCGGTGACCTGCACCATCAACTACACCAATGACGGTACGGACTCCGATACGGCCGACACCTGCGTCGCGGGCAACCCGTCGCTCAAGCCTTACCGCGCCAAACAGTATGACCTGAGCTTCGAATATTATCCCAACAAGGATACGCAGGTGACGCTGGGGCTGTTCTACAAGAACATCAAATCCTTCTATGTCTCTTCGCGGGTTCCGGTGGGGCTGGTCGATTACTTCGGCGATGGAACCCAGTATTCCCTGACCACCTATATCAATGGTGAGGGGGCCAAGATTTCGGGTCTCGAACTGACGGCCAAAACCGCCTTCACCTTCCTGCCGGGCTGGATGTCGGGCTTCGGCGCCGATGCCAACTACACCTATCAGGAAGCCAAGGATGTCGGCCTCTACAGCCAGCTTGACGGCTCACCCCTGCCCTTCCCCGGTCTTTCGACCGACAGCTATAACTTCACCTTCTGGTACGACAAGGGCCCGATCAATGCGCGTCTGGCCTATAATTACCGCTCGAAGTGGCTGGTCAGCGCCGCCGACAGCTATGGTCAACCGCTCTATCGTGACGAAACCGGCTATCTGGATGGCAAGATCACCTGGAAGCCCGGTCCGCGCGGCCTCAGCCTTTTTATGGAAGGTAAAAACCTGACCAAGGAAGAGGAGACCACCTCCACCGGGGTAGGCAATCTCCTGACCGAGCAGGGCTATTTCGGTCGTCGCTTCTTTGTGGGCTTCACGATCAAACGTTAAGCGCTCTATTTCCTCCCAAACTCACCGCCGCCTGTTCATCGCAGGCGGCGGTTTTTTGTCGCCGGAGCCTTGCGCGGTTTTTATGCGACGGCCGAACGGCGGCATTTTGGCCTTATCAGACGCGTGAGAGGGTGAACCTCAGTACACGGGCCTTTCGGCTCCTGACTTTTGAGGAGGCTATTTCCATGAACGAGAATTCCATCGGCTGGCTGACAGCCCTGATCGTCGGTGCCTTTGCCGGCTGGATCGCCGAACAACTGATGAAGTCCGAACAGGGTCTGTTCATGAACATTCTGCTGGGGGTCATCGGGGCCGCCGTAGCCAACGGGCTGCTGGCCATCCTCGGCATCTCGTTCGGCGGCGTGATCGGCTATCTGATCGCCGGTGTTATCGGGGCCTGTCTTCTGATTGCGCTCAGCCGCATGTTGCGCGGTCGCCGGGCGTAAGGCGCCTGAACCGTCAAATGTCAAAAGCCTGCTCCGTAGGGGGCAGGCTTTTTATGCCTTCAGGAAACGCTTGGCCAGCGCCTTACGCCGCGCTTCACCGGCGGCGCGGGCCTTTTCGACCTCGACCAGTTCGGTCGTGGCCAGAAGGTGCTCGATCACGCGGTCCATATGCTCACGCATGGCCTGACGCGCCGCGTCGGGCGAGCGCTTTTCCAGCGCCTCAATGATCTGGCTGTGCTCGGCGACGCGCGCCTTCATACCCAGATTGGCCGTGCGCGCCAGAATGTTGCGCGCCAGCGGCGAACGGTAGCGCCAGTCCCACAGGTTCTCAACCGACGAGACAATCGCCCCGTTGCCCGTCACCTGCGCGATCAGCATGTGAAATTCGCGGTCAGCGCGCTCGGAAATCGCCGGAGACGGGTCTTCCATGCGCCGCGCCAGCTTTTTCAGATCATCAAGCTGTTCATCTGTAATCAGGGTGGCCGCCAGCGCCGCCACCTCGCTTTCGAACATGCGGCGCGCCTCAATCAGCTCAAAGGCACCGATTTCGGAGTCGGACATGGGCAGGGGGTCAGGCGACACCGCCTTGACCACGATGCCGTGGCCCTGACGCGCCTCGATATAGCCCAGGATCTCCAGCGCGATCATCGCCTCACGCAGGGTGGGGCGGCTGACCTTGAACTGCACGGCCAGCTCGCGCTCGGTGGGCAGGCGGTCGCCCGCCCTATAGACGCCGGAGCGGATTTCTTCGGCGATGGCGTCGGCGATGCGTTTGTAACGTTTACGATTGTCAGACATGGGACCGTTATCAGGATTCGCCCAACTATGCCCCATCGGACGGTATTTTGAAACGAAAAAGGTGCGTTGAGCGTTTACACATTGTCAGACCAATAATGGATTCAATCGGCAGAACATCCCTTTAACTGCCCATGTAATGTCAGCAGGAACCGACTTAATTTATCGCACAAATCAATGGATTTGTAGTATTATTCATGACTTTTGCCACAAATGTGGTTACATATATCGCACTTATTGGACTGTTTTTATTTGAAAAATTTTTACAACTTCATTGCGATGACCAAAAAGCGACAATCTAACAAATATTGGACTGACCTAATTGACAGATGAAATCTGACCCCTGTATGAATGTGAGCGTTACCATAATAAAGACGGACCGGCCTGCGGCCTGCAAAACCGTCAACGATCCAACAGGAGGAACCCCATGGTCCGTCAAAACCCGCGCGTTCTGCGCGCGACCCGTCTTGCCTTGATGTCAGCCACCATTCTGGCCGGTTTCGGCTACGGCGCGGCACAGGCCCAGAGCGCTGACACGTCTGCCAGCACCGATGTCACCGAAGTGGTGATCACCGGCTATCGCAAGAGCCTTCAGGACGCGACCCGCGCCAAGCGCAACTCGGTCAACTTCTCGGACTCGATCTTTGCGCAGGACATCGGCAAGTTCCCGGACCTCAACCTGGCGGAATCGCTGCAACGCGTGCCGGGCGTGCAGATTTCGCGCAACGGCTATACGGGTGAAGGCACGCAGGTCAACGTGCGCGGCCTGGGCGCAAGCTTCACCAAGATCGTGCTGAACAATGCCGGCGTGGCGGTGGCCTCTGACGGCGGCATCGACGGCGGGGCCTCCAACCGCGAAGTGGACCTTGACCTCTTCCCGTCGGAACTGTTCACCCGCCTGACCGTCTCCAAGACCCCGACCGCCAGCCAGCTCGAAGGCGGCATGTCGCTGGTCAATCTGCAAAACGCCCGCCCCTTCGACAACAAGGGGCAGCACCTGACCGTTTCGGCTTCGGCCTCCTATGGCGAAGCCTCCGGTGATTTTTCGCCGCGCGGGGCCGTCACCTTCTCCAAAACCTGGGACAAGTGGGGCGTGCTGATCGGTCTGGCCGGTTCGCGTCAGCGCACGCGCTCGGACGGATTTGACTCGGTAGGCTGGAGCAATGCCAACCTCGCCTGCCCAACGACCGACACGGCGTGCAGCAACGCGCAGGGCAACAATTTCAGCTTCGCCACCGTCGTGCCGGCCAATGCCGGCAACGGCCTGACGACCGGTGCGACGCTGGACCTGAACGCGCTTCTGGCGCTCAATCCCGGACTGACGGCCAATCAGCTCACCAATGCCATGATCCCGCGTCTGGGCCGTCTCAACTACGTCGATGGTCACCGCGATCGCCTGACTTTGATCACCGCCGTCGAATACCGCCCTTCGGACACGCTGCGCTTTGCGCTCGACATCATGGCCGCTTCGGCCAAGGGTGACTACGACCGGTCGAGCTTTAACTGGTTTGTGCGTAACTCTTCGACGGCGGCCACCGGCGGCATGGTGCCGATCAATCTGAAGGTGGATGCCAATAATGTGGTCACCTCCGGCACCTTCGCCAACTCGGCCATGTTCGTCGAAGCGCGCAAGTTTGACGAGCGCCTTGATTTCGTCAACGTCAACCCCAGCCTGAGCTGGCAGATCACGCCGAAGCTGCGCCTCGACGCCGCAGCCAACTACACCCACTCTGTCTTTTTCCGCGAAGCGCCCAGCTTCCTGTTCAATACGCCTTTCAATTCCGGGCTGACGATTCAGTACACCAATGACGGTATCATCCCGACGATCAAGCCGAACAAGAATATCGCCGACCCCAACCTCGGCTGGACCTGGAACCGTGTAAACATTCAGAACGTCAAGCGTTCGACCTACACGGCCGGTGCCCACGCGGACATGACCTATGACTTCGAAAACGGATCGTCGCTGAAGTTCGGGGCCGCCTATGACGAAGCCGATCGCAAGATCACGGCCTTCGACAACTCGGCCAACTACCAGACCGCGGCCTTTGCCGCCGTGCCGCAAAGCGCCATCGCCAGCTATCTGGGCGTCGGCCCCGCGTCGGACTTCACGCACATCCTCGATGGCACACCGGGCTTTACGCAGTACATCCTGCCCGATCTCAACAAGCTGAAGGCCGCCACCAACTACGCCGCCTTCAACACCGGGGCGCCCTTCACCAACAACTCGGCTCTGGGCACGCCATCGGGCGCCATTAATGAAAAGAACAAGGGCGTCTATATCGAATATAACACCCAGATTCCCGTCGGTGATCTGGTGTTCAAGGTCAATGCCGGTGTGCGCCGCGCCGTGACGGATCAGACCGTGACCGGCCCGGTGACGATCAATGGCGTGCGCCAGTTTGTGACCATGGAGACAAACTACAGCGCTAACCTGCCGTCGCTCAACGTCACCACCATGCTGACGGACAAGCTGCAACTGCGCGCCGCCGCCTCCAAGACCCTGACTCGCGCCAACCCGAACAACCTGCTGCCCGGCCTCAGCTTCTCTGATCCGTCGGCGCAAACGGCCTCCGCCGGCAACCCGTCGCTGCAACCCTACTATTCGGAAAACCTCGACTTCGGGGCCGAATACTATACCGGTGGCCTCGGTTATGTCAGCGTGGCCGTGTTTAAGAAGACGGTCACTGGCTATACCGTCGTGCAGCAATCGACGCGTAAATTCAGCGATCTCGGCATCGACTTTGCGTCCCTGACGGCCCAGCAGCAGCAGGCGATCAATGATCGCGGCGGCCCGGCCACCGCTGACGTTTTCGTCAACCAGCCGGTCAATGTGAACACGATCAACCTGACCGGCATCGAACTGGGCTGGGTGCAACCGCTCGACTTCATCGTCGATGGTCTGGGCTTCAGCGCCAACTACACGCATCTGGACGACGAAAACGACGGGGCTTCGGCCCAGCTGTCGCCGCAGACGGTCAATGCTACCGCCTACTACGAAAACGACCTGTTCTCGGTACGCGCCAGCTATGTGTGGTTTGACGAACGCATCGCCGCCGGCGCCCCGCAAAACGGCCTGATGCTGCCGCTGATCGCCACCGACCGCGGTCAGGTCGATCTGTCGGCCAGCTACAATGCCAACTGGTTCGGCCAGAAGGGGCAACTGACCTTCGAAGCCACCAACATCACCAACGAGCCGTTCCGTACCAATTTCGGTTACGCCAACGCGGCCTATAGCCACTTCAACCCCGGCGCCACCTATCACTTCGGCTGGCGCAGCAAGTTCTGATCTCCTCCGACTCCCCCCTGAGCGGACAGGCTTTTGACGGCCTGTCCGCCTTTTTTTCTTTACGATACGTGCCCGGCCCTTTTGGCCCTTCACAAATAAGCTGACGACTTTTATCGCGTCAGGGAAAACTGTGCATGACCTCAGCCATTCCAACCACCCGCCGTGCCCTGCTGACAACGGCCGCCGCCGCCAGTCTCTTGCCAAAGGACTCAGTCGCCCGCACGCGAAACGGACGTGAACGCCTGCCACTCAATGACAACTGGCGCTTCCGGCTGGGCGATCCTGAGGGCCTCGATGGGGCGCTCGATTACGACATCCGCCCGGAGATCAAAAAGAGCGAAGATGGCAAGGAGGCGGACGCGCGTCCCGTCGATGCCACGCAGGTGAGCGCCACGCGGCCTGTGCTGAAACCGTGGATACTGCCCACGGCCAATCCGTTTATCTCTGATCCCGACAAACGCCACACACGGCCCGAAGGTCATCCGGGAGCGCAGGTCAGCTGGGTCAAATCCACCTTTGACGACTCCGGCTGGGAGGCGGTCGCCCTGCCCCACGACTGGGCCATCAAGGGGCCGTTTCTGGAAACGGGTCCCTATGGCGGCATGGGCCGGCTGAAAACCTGGGGGCCGGCCTGGTATCGCCGCCGTCTGGAGGTTTCGGCTTCGGATAAAGGGCGATGCCTCTTCCTCGATATCGACGGGGCCATGTCCTATGCCACCGTGTGGTGCAATGAGCGCCTCGTCGGTGGCTGGCCCTACGGCTATAATTCCTTCCGTCTCGACCTGACGCCGCACCTGAATTACGGCGGCGCCAACCACATCGTCATCCGCCTGGACAACCCGCCGGAGTCGGCGCGCTGGTATCCGGGGGCGGGGCTTTACCGCAATGTCTGGCTGGTTAAGACCGACAGGGTGCACGTGGCGCACTGGGGTACGCAGATCACCACGCCGCGCGTCTCTCAGGACGAGGCCACGGTCTATATCGTCACCCGCATTGATAATGACGGCACCGAAGCGGCGGACATCACGCTTGTCACGCGCCTCTACGCGCTGGATGCAAAGGGTAAGCCCACGGGCCGCGCCGTCAGCGAAACCCCGCGCCAGTCGGTGCCGGTGGCGGCCGGATCCCATACCATTGTCAAAGCCTCGGCCACCGTGTCAAAACCCCGCCTGTGGGGACCGCCACCGGCGCAGGCGCCGAACCGCTATGTTGCGGTGACGAGCCTGATGCAGGGTACGCGTGAAATCGACCGCTATGAGACCCCCTTCGGCATCCGCAGCCTGCGCTTCGATGCGGACAAAGGCCTTTTTATCAATGACCGGTTTGTGCCGCTTCAGGGCGTCAATAACCACCATGACCTCGGCGCACTGGGGGCGGCGTTCAATGTGCGGGCCGCTGAGCGGCAACTGGAAATGCTCATGGAGATGGGGTGCAATGCCCTGCGCATGAGCCACAACCCGCCCGCCCCGGAACTGCTGGACCTGTGCGACAGGATGGGGATTGTGGTGCTAGATGAGGTGTTCGACTGTTGGGAAAAGCGCAAGACGCCCCTCGATTTTCACCTGATCTTCCCCGACTGGCACGAGGCCGATCTGCGCGCCATGCTGAGGCGCGACCGCAATCACCCCTCAATCGTCATCTGGAGCGTTGGCAATGAGGTGGGCGAACAGTATTCCGGCGAAGCGGGGGCACAGATCGCCCGGCGGCTGGTGAAGATACTTCGCGAGGAAGACACCACCCGTCCGGTCACCAATGCCATGAACTGGGCGCAGGCCGACATGCCCCTGCCCGCCGAGATGGACGTGATCAGCCTCAACTATCAGGGGGCGGGCATCCGCAGCCTGCCCAGCAAGTTCCCGGCCTTCCGCGCCAAATTCCCCAACAAGATCATCCTGCACAGCGAAAGCGCGGCGGCCTTGTCGAGCCGCGGTGAGTATCAGTTTCCGGTGCCTGGCACGAACAGCGGGCCCGTGCGCCCCGGCGTCGGCGGCGACCCCAAAACGCATCAGGTCAGCGCCTACGAGCTGTTTGCTGCCGACTTCGGTTCGTCTGCGGACCGCAACTGGGCGGCGCAGGATCAGAACCCTTACGTAGCCGGTGAGTTCGTATGGACCGGCTGGGAC
>NZ_JAIWNX010000229.1 GCF_020217185.1 Asticcacaulis sp. | reverse complement strand
TATCTGGGCGAGCCCACCCCCTATTACGAGGCACGCAGTTCCTATTTCGGTATTATTGATCTGGCCGGTTTCAAGAAGGACCGCTTCTGGCTCTATCAGTCGCGCTGGCGTCCCGACCTGCCGGTGGCGCATCTGTTGCCGCACTGGAACTGGGCCAGTGATACCGGAAATGGCCGTGAGGGAGAGGTGACGCCAGTACACCTGTTCACCAACGGCGATGAGGCCGAGTTGTTCATCAATGGCAAGTCGCAGGGACGGATCAAGAAGCGTCCGTTCGAATATCGGCTGCGCTGGGATTACGTCACCTACGAACCGGGCGAAATCCGCGCCGTCGTCTATAAGGACGGCAAGCCGTGGGCCGAGGCGCGTCGCCAGACCACGGGGGCCGCCCACGCGCTGGCGCTGGAGGCCGACCGCAGCGTGATTGAGGCCGATGGCAAGGACCTGAGTTTTGTCACCCTGCGCATTATCGATGACAAGGGCGAAACCGTACCCTTCGCCAAGGATAAGGTGACCTTCACGCTGGAAGGTCCGGGCGAGATCGTCGCCACCGACAATGGCGATCCGACCGACTTTACGGCCTTCCCGTCGCCTGCGCGTAAAGCCTTCAACGGACTGGCTTTGGCCATTGTGCGCGCAAAGCCGGGGCAAAAGGGCCGCCTGACCCTCCGGGCCGAAGCGGCAGGGCTGAAGGCCGCACAGATAAGACTTGCGACGGGATAAGGTCTTACCAATTCAAACCCGTGTGGGGCTTGCCTCTGTGAGACCACCTCCCAGTCTGCTATATAACAAACAAATCTGTACCTTACCTTCACTTTGCGCTTGCCATTCGGGCAATTGGTCGGCAAAAGCGATATAGGTCATACCAATTTAAGGCGTAAGTCTCATGAAGATCGTATCGGCAAAAGTCATCGTCACCTGCCCCGGCCGCAATTTCGTCACCCTCAAGATCCTGACGGACGAAGGCGTCTATGGCATTGGTGACGCCACGCTGAACGGGCGTGAGCTGTCGGTCGTCTCCTATCTCGAAGACCATGTGATTCCCTGCCTGATCGGGCGCGACCCACAGCAGATCGAAGACATCTGGCAATATCTCTATCGCGGGGCCTATTGGCGTCGCGGCCCGGTGACCATGTCAGCTGTCTCTGCCGTCGATATGGCCCTGTGGGACATCAAGGGCAAGATCGCTGGCCTGCCCGTCTATCAGCTTCTGGGCGGCCGTTCGCGCACCGGCGTCATGGTCTATGGCCACGCCAACGGCACCACCATCGAAAACACCATCGAGGTGGCGCAGGAATACAAGGCCATGGGCTATAAGGCCATCCGCCTGCAATGCGGCGTGCCGGGGCTGGCTTCCACCTACGGCGTGTCGAAGGACAAGATGTTCTATGAGCCCGCCGACGCCGACCTGCCGACCGAAAACGTATGGTCCACCGAGGCCTATATGCGCGTGGTCCCGAAACTGTTTGCCGCCGCGCGGGAAGCGTTGGGCGAAGAGGTCCACCTGCTGCACGACGTCCACCACCGCCTGACGCCGATCGAGGCCGGGCGTCTGGGGCGTGACCTTGAGCCCTATCGTCCCTTCTGGATGGAAGATTCGGTCGTCGCGGAAAATCAGGACAATTTCAAACTGATCCGTCAGCATACCACGACGCCGCTGGCCGTCGGGGAAATCTTCTCGTCGATCTGGGACGCCAAAGACCTGATCCAGAACCAGTTGATCGACTATATCCGCGCCACTGTCGTGCACGCGGGCGGCATTTCTCACCTGAAAAAGATCGCCTCGTTCGCCGAGTTGTACAATGTGCGTACCGGCTGCCACGGGGCGACCGACCTGTCGCCGGTGTGCATGGCCGCGGCCCTGCATTTCGACGTCTCGATCCCGAACTTCGGCATTCAGGAATATATGCGCCATACGCCGGAAACCGATGAGGTCTTCCCGCACGGCTATTATTTCGACAAGGGCGACCTGATGGTATCCGAAACGCCGGGCCTCGGCGTCGATATCGACGAAGACCTGGCGGCGAAGTACCCCTATAAGCGCGCCTATCTGCCGGTAAACCGCCTGCAGGACGGCACGCTGTTTAACTGGTAAAAGCGATGGAAAGTCCCTCCCCTGATTTGGCTTCGCCGAACTTCGTTTCAGGGGAGGTGGATTTTGGAGCGACGCGACAAAAGACGGTGGGGTTAATACCGCTGCTTTAACCCCACCCGGCCCTTCGGGCCACCCTCCCCTGAAATTAGGGGAGGAACTTAAAAAACCGCACCCGCAAAGCGGGGCACCACAGGAGGGAACCATGCGTAGGCTTATCCACGCGCTGTGCGCGCTTGTCTGTCTGTTGGCCGCCCCGGCCTTTGCCGAAGACGGGTACGATCTGTGGCTGCGCTATAAGCCTGTGGCCAGCGCCCAAACCCTCCCCCGCGCCGTCGTCGCTCAGGCGCATTCCCCAACGGTTAAGGCGGCGGTAGCTGAACTGCAACGGGGCCTGTCCGGCCTGTCCGGGCACAAGATTTCCGTGGCCCAAAATGTTAGCGCTCCCTCGGTCATTCTGACGCGGAATGCGACGCCCGATATGGCGCTGGGCCGCGAAGGCTATGCGATCCGCAAAGGCCGTCAGAACGGTCAGCCGATCGTGCGCATCCGCGCCAACAGCGATATTGGCCTGCTGTACGGCGCTTTCGCCTATCTGCGGCACATCCAGACCGGCACCACCGCAGACATCACCGACGCGCCGAAGGTCAAACTCCGCCTGCTCAATCACTGGGACAATCTCGACGGTACGGTCGAGCGCGGCTATGCCGGTGCGTCGTTATGGGACTGGTGGCGGCTGCCGGACCTGAAGGACCCGCGCTACACCGACTATGCCCGCGCCAATGCCTCCATCGGCATCAACGGCACGGTGCTGAATAACGTCAATGCCAAGGCGGCGTCGCTGACCGCGCCCTATCTCGACAAGGCAGCGGTGCTGGCCGACACCTTCCGCCCCTACGGCATCCGCGTCTATCTGTCGGCGCGCTTTTCGGCCCCCATCGAACTGGGCGGCCTAAAGACTGCCGATCCGCTCGACCCGGCCGTGCGCGCCTGGTGGAAGGCCAAGGCGGACGAAATCTACGCCAAAATCCCTGACTTCGGCGGCTTCCTCGTCAAGGCCAATTCGGAGGGCCAGCCCGGCCCGCAGGACTATGGCCGCACGCACGAGGACGGGGCCAATATGCTGGCCGAAGCGCTTGGCAATCGCGGCGTCGTCATGTGGCGGGCCTTTGTCTATAAGGCCGAGGTCGCCGACGACCGCCACAAGCAGGCCTATAGCGAGTTCAAACCGCATGATGGAAAGTTCGCCCCTAATGTGCTGGTGCAGGTGAAGAACGGCGCCATCGACTTTCAGCCGCGGGAGCCCTTCCACCCCCTGTTCGGGGCCATGCCCAAAACGCCGCTGATGATGGAGTTCCAGATCACCAAGGAGTATCTGGGCTTTGCCACCCATCTCGCCTATCTGGGTCAGTATTACGAGGAAACCCTGCGCGCCGACACGTTTCAGAACGGCCAGAAAGGCTGGAGCGTCGCCCGCGTCGTGGAAGGCGAACATCACGCCCTCAGCGGCATGGCGGGCGTGGCCAATATCGGCACGGATCGCAACTGGTCCGGATCGCACTTCGATCAGGCCAATTGGTACGCTTTCGGGCAGCTGGCGTGGAACCCGCTAGGCTCGGCGCGCGACATCGCGGCCGAATGGGCGAAGATGACCTTCACCACAGACCCGCGCTTTGTGACGCCTGTCGTCGCCCTGATGATGCGTTCGCGCGAGACGGTGGCCGACTATATGACGCCGCTGGGGCTGCATCACCTGATGGACACCGGCCACCATTACGGCCCCGGCCCGTGGGTCGATAATCTGGGCCGGCCCGACTGGAACCCGGTCTATTACCACAAGGCGGACGCCAACGGCATCGGCTTTGACCGCACAAAAACCGGCTCTGACGCCCTGAGCCAGTACGACCCGCAGGTCCAGAAGGCTTGGGCCGATCCCAAAACGATGGATGAGCGCTATCTCCTGTGGTTCCACCACCTGTCGTGGGACTACAAGACGCGCTCCGGCCGCCCGCTGTGGGATGAACTGGTCCTGACCTATGACAAGGGGGCGAAGGACGCCGCCGCTATGCAACAGACGTGGGCAGCGATGAAGCCCTATGTCGATGCCGAACGCTTCGAGGCCATCGCCAGCACGCTGCGCATACAGGCGCGCGAAGCCAAATGGTGGCGCGACGCCTCTATCGCCTATTTCCAGTCGAAGTCGGGCCGTCCCCTGCCCGCCGGGGTGGCGGCGCCGGAAAAGTCACTCGACTATTACAAATCCCTGACCTTCCCCTATGCGCCGGGGCATCATTAAAAAAATGAAGGGGGTTGTGATCCACGCCGATCCGCGAGACGTAGAATCAAGTTATACTAAAATAAATATTTGAACTTTATAAATTTTTTATAAAAACATCGTTCGGTTTTAACGCGCGCTTTACCAACGGCGTAACAATGCTACGTCAGAAGTTGCGTAAGGTTTTGCCATGCTCGTTAAATCGAAGACCGACCACCGCCCCCGTTATGAGGCCCTGTCGCGGACTCAGGCCATCATCTGCTTCACGCTCGACGGCATCATCGAAGACGCCAATGACCGCTTTTGTGAGGCCATGGGCTATAGTCGCAGCGAAATCATCGGGCGGCACCACAGCCTGTTCGTTGATCAGGCCTATGCCGCCAGTGACGACTATCGCGCCTTCTGGGCCGATCTGAAGGCCGGGCGCTTCCGCTCGGATGAATTCGAACGGCTGGGCAAGGGCGGCAAGCGCGTCACGCTTCAGGCCACCTATTCGCCCATCGAAACCAACGGCCGCATTACCGGCGTCATCAAGATCGCCACCGTCGTCGAAAGCCGCAAGGCGCAGCAGGAACGCATCGCTCGCCTGCTGGAGACGCTTGACAAGCTGCCCGTGCCGATCATGACGTGCGATCCGGATACCTTCGTCATAGACTACGCCAATCAGGCCTCAATCCGCATGTTGGGCAAGATCCAGCAATATATCAACGTCAAGGCCGATGAGATCATCGGCTCCAAGATCGACGTCTTCCACAAGGTGCCTGAGCATCAGCACCGGATGCTGAACGCCATGGGCAGCGACGGCCATCAGACGACGATCAAGGTCGGGCCGGAATATCTGGAGCTAAAGATCAACCGCATCGCCGGAAGACCCCTGCTCGTCTGGTACGTGGTGACGCACCGGGTGGCCATGGCCAAGGGGATGGAGGATACGGTCGCTGAAATGACGCGCGTTGGTGATGCCGTCACGTCGCAGGCCGGTGAGCTGTCGGGCTATGTCCGCGAAACCATGACCCTGACTGGCACCGTCGCCAATGCGGTGTCGGAACAGGCCACCGCCATCCACGAAGTCGCCATGCGCACCACCGACGTGGCGCGTGAGGCCGAGGCGGTCGAAACCGCCAGTATCGGCACCAAGCATCAGCTCGAAGGCCTGACCGGTGCGGTCGGCAGCATTTCGGACGTGGTGTCCACCGTGTCCTCCATTGCCGAACAGACCAAGCTGCTGGCGCTCAATGCCACGATCGAGGCGGCGCGCGCCGGGGCCGCCGGTGCGGGCTTTGCGGTCGTGGCCTCTGAGGTCAAGGCCCTGTCCGAACAGACGGCTAAGGCCACGTCGGAGATCGGCAAGCGCATCGAGGCCATTCAGGCCGAAACGCGCAAGACGGTCGATACGGTGTCCGGCGTCATCAACGGCATCGGCCAGATCAGCCAGTTGGTCAATTCGGTGGCCTCCGCCACGCAGGAGCAGCGGGCCGTGGCGCAGTCGGTCTCCGAAACCATGGGCCGCGTGGCCGAATATGCCGAAAACACCGGCAAGTCCGCCGAACGGGTGGCCGGCATTTCCGACACGGTGCGCGCCACGGCGCAGGAGCTGAGCAGCCGTCTGGCCGAGTTCGTCAAGAAGGAATAGGCTTGATTACCCGGCCATAGCTGAGCGCCGTTTGCGGGATACCCACCTCGAACGGCGTCACTTCAAAGCCAAAGCGCTGCGTCAGCTTGTGGCCGTCGATATGGTAGGGGCGGTCGAACAGGAAGCGCATGTCGTGCAGTTCGCGCATGAAGGGCGTGACCAGCCCCAGCACGGGCAGCAGGCTTTGCGGGATGGCCTGAATCCGCGCGGGCTGCCCCAGCGCCTCGGCCCCCAGCGCGATCAACTGACGCGGCGTGCGCGTCGGCGCGCTCGGCATATGCCAGACCTGACCATATTCCGCCGCCGGCAGGTCAAGCAGCAGGGCCATGGCGCGCGCCACATCCGGTATGTAGGCGAAATCGTGCGGCGTATCCGGCGGGGCGATCAGTTGCGCGGGCTTGCCTTGCGCCAGCCGCCCAAAAACCAGATCGCCCAGATGGCTGTTGCTGACGCCGGGACCGTAGAAATCCGGCACGCGCAGGGCGCTCATCACCACCTCGCCCTTTGCCGCCGCCGCCTGCCACTGGTCTGAAATGGCGCGACGTACCGCCGGTTTGCCGCCCCAGCGGGCATAGGGCGTCATTTCCGAAATCGGCCCGTTTTGCGGTCCGTACATGTAGAGATTATCGAAGAAGAGCATTTTCGCGCCGGTCTCACGCGCCGCCTTGAGCAGGTTCGTCATGGCCACGGGCCAGCTTTGCCGCCACACGGCGGTCGAATACTCAAAGCCAATGGTGATGACGATGTGGGTCGCACCAAGCGTCACTGCCTGCACGGCAGCGGCATCGAGCACGTCCGACGCCCTGAAATCGACGCCCGGAGGCAGGTCTTTAGGGCGCTTGCGCTGCGTGATCAGGGGCCGACGGCCTTCGGCGACCAGACGTTCGGTGAGGCTGCGGCCACCGGGGCCGTAACCAAAGATGACGATTTTCTCGGACATGGGGAACTCCTGTTGATGTCCAAGGGTAACGCCGATTGCACTATACCAAAAATGCATTATTTATATGAGCATTATGCAAAATAAGAATTTAGCCGCTATCGATCTCGACCTGCTGCCGGTGCTTGAGGCCCTGCTGAGGCGGCGCAATGTGACCCACGCCGCGCACGAGGTGGGCCTCAGCCAGCCCGCCGTCAGCCGGGCCCTTTCGCGGTTGCGCGACCTGTTCGACGACCCGCTGCTGATCCGCGCTGGCGGTGGCCTGACCCTGACGCCCAGGGCCGAGCGGCTGGCCCCGCAGGTGGCGGAGGCCCTTGAGGGTTTGCGCGGCCTGTTCCGCGAAGATCGCTTCGACCCGGCGCAGGAAAAGCGCACGGTGCGGCTGGTGGCCTCTGATGTGCATACCCTGCTGCTGCTGCCCGCCCTGACGGCGCGGCTGGCGCGCGAGGCCCCCGGCATCGACGTGCAGGTGTCGGCCTATGGTCCGGAGACCATCACCCTGATGCAGCAGGGACGGCTTGATCTCGCCTTTGCGCTGGAGACGACGCCCCTGCCCGTCGGCACCGAGACCCTGCCGCTGGGTTACGACCGGCTGGCGCTGGTGATGCGGCGGGGGCACCCGCTGGCCGACCGGCCCGTCTCGCCCGAAGATTATGAGCGCTTCCCGCACGCCGCCATCCGCATTTTTGGCGACGGTCAGTCCGAACTGGATGCCGCGCTGGCGGCGCGCGGCCTGTCGCGGCGCATCGCCCTCAACACCCCCTATTTCACCGCAGCGCTGGCGGCCATCAGCCACAGCGACCTTCTCACCACCGTCTCCGAAGCGCTGGCGCAGCGGCTGGCCGAGACGTTTGGTCTGGTCTGCGTACCCTCACCCGTGGCGCCGGAACCGATGCGGCTGGTGCTGGTGTGGGACCGCCTGCGCGGCCGCGACCCGGCCCTGATCTGGTTCCGCGAATGTCTGAGAGACGTGGCGGCGGCGGTCTATTCCGCCACCTGAATGGCAAAGACACCGAAAAGCCGCAATTAGCGCTTAAGGTGTGTTTGTGTCCGGATTGGCGAAGCGCCGTCCCCGACACTTATCTTCCCTTCTCGTTCTGGCTGCGCCCGCTTCCAAGCCGAGTGCGCTCCAACCCTTTTTAAGTCCGCCCTCAGCGGACAGGATTATCATGTACAATTCTCATACCCCCACGGCCGCGAATGGCCGTCACGGTCGCGTTGCGGCCCCCCTTCACCGTGCCGTTAGCGCGGATTTTGTTCAGGCTGAATCGAAATTCCGCTCTAACGATTTATTTGGTCGCGCATTTGATTCCGAAAACCGTTGCACACTTTTCGGAGTGCGCTCTGAGCGCCCGATTCTCACCCCGCCCCTGTTTACACGGGAAGAATTACGCCGTCTTGTCGCTGAAATGATAGACTAAACGAAAATAAAATAGACCCCTGTCGCTTTTGGGGCGAAACCTATTTCAAGCTGTGCTATAGTAAAGCCTCGAAACACAGACCGCTTTGTCTGATTGCCTGTATTGGCCTCTCCCAAGCATTTCTTTTTTCGAACGCCCCGGTTTTCGGGGCAGACGGCGCACGTCTATATGCGAACGGAGGCCAACATGGCTGTCGGCATTGTAAAGTGGTTCAACCCGAACAAGGGTTTTGGTTTTATTCAGCCGGATGACGGCGGCAATGATGTGTTCGTGCACATTTCCGCCATCGAACGCGCCGGCTGGCGGATGCTGGTCGAAGGCCAGAAGATCGCCTACGAGGTCCAGAGCGACCGCGGCAAGGCGGCAGCGGTCAATCTTCAGGCCGCCTGACTCTGCGAAGCCCGGCAACCCCGCCGGGCTTTTTTATTTGATCTAAGGAGCCTGCACATGACCCCCTCCCGTTCCCCCGCCGACACCTGGGATTCCCTGTGGCCGACCGTGGGTGAGGCCGGGCTGGTCAACGCTCATGTCCCTGCCCGCTTCGAAGTGCGCTTTGACGGTCAGCTCTGGCAGGTGCTCAAAGACCGTGAGCCCGTGGCGCATCACAGCGAGCGCAGCGACGCCATTCACGGCGTGCGTCAGGCTATGCAGCGTCTGTTTGCCGCCGGTAAATCGGCGCAGTGGCGACTGATCGCGGCCAACGACTGATCCGCCTGTTGTCTGAAACGGTTTTTTGAAAGCTCTCCTCATGACCTATTCGCCCGCTGCGGCTACCACCACCGACGCCCTGTCCGACATCGCCGATCTGGTCGATGCGCTGCTGGTGGAGCCGTGGGAGCCGCAGAAGGTGACCGGTCGCCGTCGCGAAGCCTGGGCGCAACTGGCACCCCTGATCCTTAACGGCATTACACTATCGAAATTCGACACGCCCGCCTTTGACCGCCTGATGAACGGCCATATGCCCCTGCTGCGGCGCAGCCGCGACCGCGTATTGACGGCGGCACTGTTCGTCGTGGCCGCCGCCCTGTCGCGCTCGGAGCCCGTAGAGTTCAGGCGCTTTCTGTTCAGTCCGCCCTTGCTGAACGAGATGGCCGGCCTGAGCCGTATTATCGACTACATGGTCCGCCTGTACGCGGGCTCGACCGACTTCCGCCCGGAGTTGCGGCGTCAGGTCATCAACCTGATCTTTGATCCGGTCGAGGAGCTGGCACGTGCCAGCGACCTGAGGCAGGTGGTGGACTTTGTGGCCACCCGACTGGCCGATATTGACGGCTTTCAGCCCGACCTTTCTGGCATCAGCCTCGACCTGATGGGGGCCGTTCTGGCCGCGCGGCGCGGTGTGTACGACCTGCGCCACCAGATTCGTTAATCACTCTTCCAAGGCTGCCCGACGGCGCGCCAGTTCGGTCGAAACGGCGCTCATGCTGGCCTTGTCGAGCTTATACATCAGCAGCACCCCGACCGAGATCAGGGCCGCTACCGCCGGAGCCAGCGACATCAGGACGGTGATAATGCCCTTGGTTTCGACGGTCTGCGGGCCATTGGCGACGTAATCGACGGCCTTCAGACCCGCGCCGATCAGGTAGGAGGCCAGCGCTCCGCCCAGCTTTTGCGAAAAGGTTGCCGCCGCATAGGTCATGGC
>NZ_JAIWNX010000228.1 GCF_020217185.1 Asticcacaulis sp. | reverse complement strand
CGTGGCGCGCCGCCCGAAGCGGTATTCCGTATAGTCCGCCGCGTCGGCATACATGGCGTAGGCCAGCGGCGATTTCGGCCCCAGACACAGGCCGATCAGCACCTGCACCGCAAACATCAGCCCGATCTGATCCGGCGGGATGACGAAGAAGCTGGCCGACAGGACAGCGACGGCGCCCATCAGGATCATCATCAGGCGCGGTTTGTCGATCCATTTCGTCATCATGGGCGTCAGGAGCGCACCGGCGGCCAGCGCCACGCCGTAAGAGGTCAGGAACGGCCCGATCAGGTCCTCACGCCCCACCACATAGCGCATATAGTAGGCTGAAGTGGCCATGCGCAGGGTGATGGTCACCATGATGACCAGAGCCAGCGCAAACAGCACCAGCCACGGCTTGTTACCGAACAGGTCGCGGATATCGCGCCAGGGGCTGGAGGCCTGCTGCGGCGGCGGGCTGATGCGTTCGCGCGTATTGAGGACGACCAGCGCCATGATGGCCACGACCGCCACGCCATAGATGGCCATAACGATCGGCCAGCCCTGCGCCGGATTGGCTCCGCCAAAACTTTTGACCAGCAGCGGCGTGGCGTAGGTGACGATGGTGCCGCCCAGAAAGCCGCCGACAAAGCGGAACGAATTGAGCGTGGTGCGGTCCTGCCCGTCGGCGCTCATCACGCCGGACAGGGCGCTGTAGGGGATGTTGGCGATCGAATAGACGATCATCAGCAGATTATAGGTCAGATAGGCATAGACCAGCTTGCCGTCATGATCGAAGGGCGGGGTGAAGAAGCACAGCACCCCCAGCACCGCCATCGGCGCGGCGGCTCCGAAAATCCACGGACGAAAGCGGCCCCAGCGGCTGCGCGTGCGGTCGGCCACGGCCCCCATGATGGGATCGGCAAAGGCATCGAGCACGCGGCTAATCAGCAGCATGGTCCCCGCCGCCAGCGGATCGAGGCCGAAGACGTCGGTGAAGAAGATCAGCCCGAAGGCCGAAATGGTCGTCCAGTAGAAGTTAAAGCCCAGGTCGCCTGCGCCATAAGCGATCTTTTCGCGCAAGGATAGACGGTCAGTTGCGGCCATTTCGTTCCCCTGTGGTGCCGCGTTTTCGCGGTCTGGCCTATCTGTAGGGCAGTGTTACCCCCTGCGCAAGCGTCGATACGTCAACGTTGTCATGTAGCGCGACATAAAGGTCACATAGTCGCGCCTATAGACAGGGACATCCATCACCGCTAAGCCTGTTTTATCGCATTTTTTCCGATTGCCCGTGTCCCGTATCACCATCGTCGATCTGGCCCGTCTGTCGGGCGTTTCCATCAAGACCGTGTCGCGGGTGCTGAACAAGCAGCCGGGCGTGCGGCCGGAAAAGCGTGCCGAGATCGAGGCGCTGATCGCCGAGACAGGGTTCAAGCCCAATCCCGCCGCCCGCGCCCTGTCGGGGTCGCGCAGCTATATGATCGGGCTGATTTTTGAGCGCCCCGTCACCCACTATTACCAGCATGAGCTTCAGATCGGCGCCCTCGATGCCTGCCATCAGGCCGGCTATCATCTGATTATCGAAGGGGTGGCGGAACTGCGCCACCTGCCGCGCGCGCAGATGAAGGCGCAACTGGCGACCTCGCGCTTTGACGGCGTGCTGCTGGCCCCGCCGGTGTGCGATGATGCGGCCATGATCGACCTGTTCGACGAGCTGGGCGTGCCCGTGGTGCGCATCTCTCCGGTTCAGCATTTCGAGCGCAGCCCCTATGTGTTTATGGACGATGTGGCGGCGGGCTATGAGCTGACGCGCTGGCTGATCGAACTGGGTCACACACGCATCGCCTTTATCGAAAACCTGCGCGGGCGCGGCTCGAACGCCGACCGCAAGGCCGGCTATCTGCGCGCCCTGTCCGAGGCCGGGCTGGCGGCGCGGCCCGACTGGGTGGTACGCGGCGATGTGCGCGTCAATAACGGCTTTGATGAGGCCGAAGCCCTGCTGTCTCAGGCCGACCGCCCGACCGCCCTCTTCGCTGCCGCCGACTATATCGCCTTCGGGGCCATGGCGGCGGCGGCCAAGCTGAAACTGTCGGTGCCTGAAGACGTCTCCATCGTCGGTTTCGACGATGCGCCGGGCACCAGCAGCGTGTGGCCGCCGCTTTCGACCGTGCATCAGCCGATGAAGGGGCTGGCCGAAGAGGCGACGCGCCTGCTTCTGGAGCGCATCAATGGCCGCGAGGTTCCGGCAGTGCAACAACTCGACTATTTCATCGTCCGTCGCGGGTCCGCCGCCGCGCCGCGTGAGGGGTAAAAACCACCGCGTTACACACCGGCCTTAATTTGGCTGCATAGCCGTCTCACAGTCCCCCTCATGCCCCTGAACCCCCTCGCCCTTTCCGGTCTGATCCTCGCTACGCTGGTCGTCACGCCTGTGGCGGTGTGCGCAGCGGACGATGAGATCGTGGCCACCAACCGCCCCAAGGTGGCCCTTGATGCCGCGGCCCCCGCCGCCAGCGTCACGCCCGTGACCGCCGAAGACACGGCCAAGGCCACGCAGGCGCAGGTGCTGTCGACGCTGGACGGGACGCGCACCCCCGACCGCCGTCAGCCGACCTCCTGGGGCCGCGACGATGCGGACGCACGCCCGCAAAAGCGCCAGATTCACGGCGAAGCGGGTGTCTCCATAGGCACCGGCGGCTATAAGAGCGCCTATGTGGCGACCCTGATCCCGGTGGGCGAAACCGGTACGCTGGGCCTGGCCTACAGCCAGACCGATCACGGCAAGAACGGCTATCTCTATGCCGATCCTTACGGCTATGGCTACGGGCCGGGCTATGGTCGCTATGGAGCGTCGGCTTACGACCCCTACGGATACGGCTATGGTCGGGGCTATGGCTATGCGCGCGGCGGCACGTCGAAATCCCTGTCGATCTCGCTTGACTTCAGCGATCGCAATAAGGACCGCGACCGTGACGAAGACTGCGACAGCGTGCGTTATGAAGGCGCAATGGGCGACCCCATCTGGGGCGGCTATCGGCCGTCCCGCCGCGTCTGTACCAAGACCACCAACTATTCCGACTAACCCCTCCCTTGACGAACGCGTCCCGTGCGGCTGGAGCGAATTTTGTTCAGGTTGAATCGAAATCTGGATCTATTTCTTTTGTCGCGCATTTGAGTCCGAAAACCGTTGCACACTTTTCCGAATGCGCTGTAGCCTAACCCGACAACGTTGTCGCCACGGGAGGCTTGATGCAACGCCGGACCTTTCTGCTCGCCGCCACTGCGTCCCTGCTGACGCCCGCCCTCAGCCGCGCCGACAGTCAGTACCGGGTGCTGGTTCTGGCCATGCCCAGCAAGTACCATTACGAATATATCCCCGTGGCGCGCGACAGCTTTGAGCGCCTGTCGAAGCTCCATGCCTTTGATCTGAACTGGACGCACGCGGCCTCGGTGCTGGAGCAGGACCTCAGCGCCTACGCCGCCATTGTGCTGCTCAATACGCCGGTGGAAGACCTCACTCCGGCCCAGCGCGCAGGCTTTGAGGCCTATATGACCGGCGGCGGCAATGCGGTGATCGTGCACCGCGCCGCCATCGCCCTGCCGGTGGGAAGCTGGGCGTGGTACGAAAAGCTGGTCGGGCGCACGGTCGGGGTGCACCCCATGCTGCAAACGGGCGTGGTGACGGTCGTGGACAGGGGCTTTCCTGCCACCTTCGGCCTGCCGGAGCGCTGGATCTGGAGCGACGAATTCTACACCACGACCAACCCGTATCAGGTGCCGATCCACCCCGTGCTGAACGTGGATGAGACCAGCTATGACCCGCGCAAGATCTGGCCCGGTCAGGTCTCCGAGCCGATGGGCAAGGATCATCCGATCGCCTGGTACCACCGTCCGCAAAAGAGCCGGGTCTTTGTCACGACGCTGGGCCATACGGTCGAAATGTACCGCGACCCGACCTATCTGACGCACCTTATGGGAGGTCTCTACTGGACTGTTACCGGGCGTGGTCAGACGCGCTGACCACGCCCGGTAACCGCATCAGAAGCGCATCCGCACCCCGCCATTGAGCACGAACCCGTCGGTCGGGGCCCAGGCCTCGACCGTCCAGCGTCCATCGGCCGCCCTTTGCCGCCGGACCAGCGGATCGTGCCGCGTCTGGCGCACATTGAGCAGGTTTTCGGCATTGAGGAACAGGCGCACCTTCCCCACCACGCGTTCGCCCAGCAGGCCCAGCTCCCAGTAGGGTTTGCTCTCGCTCCGGTACGGATTGTCGTCCAGCGTCTGATGCCCGGTATAATAGGCTTCAAAGCCGATGCGCCCGATATCGTGTTCCTCCCACATGGCGACAAAGCCGCCGGTGTGTTTCGGCGTCGTGGGCTGAGCGCGGCGGCCAATCCCCGACGGATCGGGCTCGGTGGCATCGACATAGACGTAGGAACCGGTCAGGGTCAGCGCCTCATGACGATAACGCAGACGCCATTCCGAACCGCGCGTGCGCGTCACGCCCGCCGCATTGACCAGCCTGACCGAGGCCGGGCCCGTTTGGCGTAGCTGCACCGCATCGTCTATGTCCGCGCCGAACAGGGTCATATTGGCCTCGATCGGTCCTTTGGCATAGGTCAGGTCGAGCGAGGCCGTGCGCGCCACCTCGGGCCGCAGGTCGCCCAGCGGCTCCAGCCGGCCAAAGCCCGTGGCCTCGATGGCCTCGACAAAGGGCGTGGGCGCATGAAACCCGCGCCCCACTGAGGCCCGCACGGTCCAGTGGCCGGGACGATAGAGCAGAGACAGGCGCGGACTGAACTGCGTGCCGTAGCGGCTGTGGTCATCCAGGCGCGCACTGGCCGCCAGCGTCAGGCGCTCACCCATCGTCTGCTCCACCTGCCCGAACAGGCCGGGGACGCTGAAGTGATAGTTGAAGGCGCTGAACCCCTTGGAATGATAGTGGTCGGACTGAAAGGCCACCCCGCCCACCCAGGCGGTCGGCCCCGTCTCGCCCTTCAGCGCCGCCTCGGCAAAGCCGGTCAGGTGCGAGTCGCGGTCAATGACCTCACCGAAGCGGTGCTCGTGACGCTGGGTCATGGACGAGGCGCGCAGGCTGAGCGTACCCAGCCCTTCCAGCGGAAACTGCGCCGTAACCCCGGCATCGACGCGGCGCGAGGCCTGCGTTTCGGGAAAGGCCGTGCCGTCCGGGACGGTGCGCCCGCTGAGCGTGCCGCCCTCGCGCTGTTCGCGCATGATGCCCAGCGTGAGCAGTGCCTTCGCCCCGTTGTCCCCGTACCAGAACAGGCGCGGGCGCAGCGTCCAGCGCTCAAAGCCCGCCATGTCGATCCAGCCATCGCCATCGAGATCCTTGCGGGTCTGACGGTGATAGCCGCCGGTGAGCGAATAGCTGAGGCTCTGCGTCGCCGGGGCGGAGCTATAGGCCGTGACGTCCTGCCCGCCACGGTGGGTCAGGTTTAGCAGGACTTCGCTTTCCGGCTCAGGGCTGGGGCGGCGCGAGACGAGATTGATCACCCCGCCCAGCGCCGACGCGCCATAAAGCGCCGAGACTGAGCCCTTGATCACTTCCACCTGCCCCAGATCGGTCGGCGGAATCTGCAACAGACCGAGCGACTGCCCGCCATAGAGCGGTAAGCCGTCGGTGAGCAGCAAAGTGTAGCGCCCGGCCATGCCCTGAATGCGGATATTGGCCGCCCCCAGCGACGGCGCGGTCACCTGCACGCGGATGCCCGGCGTCTCATTGACGAGGGTCGAGATATTGCCGGGGGTCATCAGGCTCTTTTCGTCGATCTCTTCGCGGCCGATGACGTCAACACGGATCGGCTCGTCCTGAAGCCGGCGACCGGCGCGCGTGGCCTGAACCACCACCTCTTCGATGGCGTCTTCCGGCTGAGGGGGGAGGGTTTGTGCCTGTGCGGACGTTACGCAGGCAAGCAGGGTCGCGGCGGCAGAGGCCGCCAGAGCGCAATCCGATAAAGTGGGCACCACTTTTCGGAAAAATTGCGCGACCAAACAAAAATTTAGAGCGGGATGACGTTTCGATCTAAAATCATCCCGCTCCAGAAGGGGCAAGGCCCCGTATGGGTAAAACATGGGAAAACCCGTAAAAATGAGCAAGCAAGGGCGTGGCGCGTCTAAGCGCTCCGCGTCGGTTCATTTTTCAGGGTTTCAGCGCGGCGGCGGGGCCAGCGGGCGGTAGCTCAGGCCAACGCTGTGGCGGTGACGCGACTGGAAATCCAGCGCCTTTACACTCGGCAAGTGCATGAACAGGAAGCTGGCGGTGGCGATGGCGGCGCAATGCTGACCGCAAAGCTTCAGAGATGCGGCCCCTTTGTCAGCGCAGCAGGGCGCTTCCGACGACCGGACGTGCAGGTGCAGATGGGTGTCTTCGTGATGCGCCCACGGACCGGCGGCTTCGGGCGCGTGCAGGCCCGACAGCATGGCCAGCAGTCCCGCCACAATCACCATCACTTTGAGGAGACCAGAGCGCATAGGCTGTTTATAGGGGCCGGGCACCGCCACCGCAAGCAAGGGTTTTAGCGCTTTTTCCACACCCGCACGTAATCGACCTCAAAGGTGCGCGGGAAGATGCCGTCGTCCACCTCACCGGCCATATTGCCGCCGATGGCCAGATTAAGCAGCAAAAACTGCGGCTTGTCGAAGGGCCACGCCCCCGGCTTGTCGGTTTTGACATAGGTATGGAAACGCTGACCATCGACGAAGAAGTCGAGCTTTTGCGGTGTCCACAGAAGCTGATACTTATGGAAGGCGGTGCAGGCATCGGGCACGTCGATGCCATTGCCGTTGCCGGAACCGCCCACGCTGTCGATCGTATAGCGGTTATGCACCGTGCCAAAGGTCCGGCCCGGCGTCTTGCCCACATGCTCCATAATGTCGATTTCGCCGCCGTCCGGCCACCCCGCATCGGTGCCGAGCATCCAGATCGCCGGCCATGAGCCCTGACCGCACGGCATTCTGGCGCGGATTTCGTAAAAACCATACAGGAAGCTGACCTTACCGCGCGTGATCAGGCGCGCCGAGCTGTAGTCCTGCCCGCCGTAATCGGCGCGGTCGCTCAGCCGCTCCTTGCGCGCGGTGAGGCGCAGCGTGCCGTCCTTCACCTCGGAATTTTCCAGCCGTTCGGCGGCGTAATACTGCTTTTCGTTATTGTACCAGCCGGTGCGGTTGGCCTGCGTGTCATAGACCCAAGTCCTGGCATCGGGCAGGCCGGGCGTATTGAACTCCTCGGCCCAGTCCAGCGCATAGCCCGCCGGAACGGGTGAGGTGGCATCGGCCGCCCGCGTTTCAGCGGCCACCGACAGGCCCGTCAGCGTCACCGCCGACAGGATCAGGGATTTCAGCATGACGTTTCCTTTGTTTTTAACGCCCTCCCGCCGAAGGCCGGGAGGTTTAAGATCATTCTACCCTTACCATACGGCTCTTGCGGCGGCCATCGGGGGAGGTGACGCGCAGTTCGACCGGGCCGCTCACTGCCACCGGCCCCGTATAGGGCGTCCATTCGCCGCCTGCGAGGCGGTATTCGATGGGGGTAGCGGCAATTTCGGCATTGGCGAATAACTGCCCGCTCTCGATCTTCGCCCCCGGCGGGGCCAGACGATAGGCGATGCCCGCCTGATCGAGAAGCCGCAGATGCACGCCCAGCCGGTCACGGAAACCTTGCCAGTCGCCCAGCACGGCCTTGGGATCGACCTTACCGTCGCCATAGGTGTAGCTTTCCCCTGCCTTGTACGGCGCTTCCCAGCCCGCCCGGTGCCAGGCCCGTTCGGCCAGCGGCAGAAGACGCGGGAAGAGGCGGTATTCGGCCTCGTCGTCCGTGCGCACCACCTCGGACCACAACTGCCCCTGCAGGCCGGTCAGGCCGCGCCCCGGCGCATAGGGCGTCTTATCGGCCACCGTCGTCCCCTGCCCGCGGATATCGGTCAGCAAGGAGGCATTGGCCGGCAGGTTTTCCGGCTGGAAGCTGAAAATCTTGTAGTTGTCCGTATCGCGCGACGCCCAGTCATAGGCCGTCTCATCCGGGTCCGGCGCGGGCGGCATGTCAAAATAGGTGACATCGGGCACGGACAGCACAACTTCCCAGCCGCGATTGGCCTGATCGTGCGCTTCGGTGGCCGCCGTGCCGAGGGTGGAACTCCAGATGTTCGACTGGACTACCTTCGGCATTCGCGCGGCGTCCGTATGGCCCATGCCGTCGCTCCAGCCCGCCGTCTCGATGCCCTTTTGCGCCAGATAGGCCGAGACGCGCTCGATGAAATAGGGGGTGAGCTGCGGCGCCTTCAGACCGTTCTGCGCCATAAAGGCCTGACAGGCGGGCGATTGCGTCCATGCCCCCGCCGTCTCATCCGCCCCGATATGGTAGCGTTTCAGCGGCACACCGGCGGCCTGATGCAGCTTCATCGTCTCGTCGATCACCTTGTCGATAAAGGCGTAGGTGGCGGGCAGGCAGACATTGAGCGTATTGTCGTTATAGTGCTGGATTGAGCGATAGGCCGTGGTGTCTTCCGGTTCGACCAGCCGATATTGCGCCGCCCCCGCCGCATCACCGGCGGCCATCAGGCGGCGATAGCGGACCTCCATGGATTTGATCGCCGCGCGGCTATGGCCCGGCATGTCGAAGGACGGGATGACCTCGATACCGCGCGCCTGCGCCGCCTTCAGGATGTCGATATAGTCGGCCTTTGAGAAGTAGCCATTGACCGGCGTATCGCGCTCCGGCCCGGCCCCCAGTTGCGGCAGCAGGCAGGTCTCTTCGGCCGGGTCGTGGCAGCGATAGGCCCCCACCTGCGTCAGTTCGGGCAGGCCGTCGATTTCCAGCCGCCAGCCCTCGTCGTCACCCAGATGCAGGTGCAGGCGGTTGAGCTTATAGGCCGCCATCTGCTCCAGCGTCTCGAGCACAAAGGCTTTGGAATGGAAGTTGCGCGCCACGTCGATATGCAGGCCGCGGAAGGGCAGGCGCGGCGCGTCTTCGATGATCATACGCCGCACCTGAGCGCCATCAAAGGCCGTTTGCTGGGCCAGAGAGCGCAGGGCGTGGTTGGCCCCGGTCGTTGATCCGGCGCGGATGCTAACGCTTTTGCCCACCGTCAGGCGATAGGCTTCGGGGCTCAGTTTCGGGTCGATGGTGACGCTGAGCACCGGCCCCCGCCCCTCACCGGCCCCCGCCTGTTTCAGGGCCTCTACGGCGGCGGTAATGGCGTCGCGGCTCAGGCCCTTCAGGCGCAGGTCAAACCCCTTGCTGAGATCGAGCGGCGCGCCCTTTTGCAGGGTCACCCTGGCCGGGGTGGGCAGGATCACCACGGCCGGACGGGTCAGGGCCACGTTGCGCGCCGCATTGCGTTCATAGGCGCGTTCAGGGGTCAGCCACTGCGTCTTGTCGCCGGGGGTCTGGGTGCCCAGCTTCGCCTCATCGGTCATCGCGGAGACAAAGGGCAGGGTCTCCAGCCCGCTTTCAGGGTCGATCACCGCCTTCGAAGCCACAAGGGTGCGGGGGATGAGGCCCGGCGCCGCCACATAGGCATTGGGCATCATGAAACCGCGCGCATAGAAATGCCCCTGCCCCCAGACACGAACCGTATGCGAGGCGCCGCCTTTCAGCGCGGCGCCGGCCTTGGGTGTCAGGGCATAGAGGTCGCCATTGACCTGTTTCAGGTCGAATGTGTCGCTTTCGGAGCGCACAAACGCCCCGACATACGAGAAATAGAGGGTCCAGCCGCCGGGCAGGTCGCTCCCTTCGGGCAGGGTGAGGGTCAGGGCCGACAGGAAACAGGCCGCCTTGTCACAGGTCTGACGGTTATCGACGATCTCCCACCGATAGCCGAGCTGGTTCCCCAGACGGTCCAGTGTGGCCTGATCCAGTACCGGCGCAGGCGCGGCGGTTGGCGCAGCGGGCACCGACACCGGCGTTTGCGGCAGGGCGGCGCAACCGGCGGTCAGGGACAGGATAAGGGCCAGTGTGCTCAGGCTGACGGAATGGGCGACGGTCATGCGGGGCTCCCTGTTTGAC
>NZ_JAIWNX010000227.1 GCF_020217185.1 Asticcacaulis sp. | reverse complement strand
ACCTATGTGACGGCGGATTTTCCGCGAAATCAAGCCCAAAAGTTATAGGGTGGAGCGGCATTGGTTATAACCAATATAACAGATAGCTAGCGGATAGCTTTTGCAAGCCTCCGCTTATCGACTTGACATTCGCGCCCGGATATGAGAACAAAAAAGGAACTTACGGAGGGTGCGATGAGCCGACTGTATGACGGAGCGTGGGTGCTGGTGGCCGGTCAGGCGGTGGCGCAGCCGGCTATTGAGTGTCTTAAGGGCGTGTTTCGCGTGGCAGACGGTCTTTATGGTGAGGATGGGCGCGCTGTGGACCGGGTTTTGGGGCGCCCGGCCATTCAGATGATCCTCGACCCTCAGACCGCGCGCGAAAACGGCCTGCTACCGGGGTAATTTTTAACCCCCTTCCGCTATAGACAGTCCCCTCCCCTGCCGTAATATGCCCGCCATGACACCTACACTGATCGCTGCCAACGACAACTGGCCCGCCGAAGCCGAACTGATCGCCGAAACGGTCGCCGCCTATGAAGCGTCCGGCAGCACGCGGGCGCAGGCTCTGGCCGATCTGCGCCATGCGGTGCAGGCCTTGCGCCGCAATGGTCTGCGCTCGGCCCGCGCCCTTAAGGGTATGGAGTAAGGATTATAGCGGAATGATGTCTATAATCAGTCCGCTCAAGCCGCCATTGAGGCGGAGGCCAAGGTGGCGAAGCCACCGCCCGGCGAGGGACTGAAAAAGCTAGATCACTATGTTTATCATAATGATCTAGCGGAACAGACCGCCCAGCAGCTTGCCGATACCGTCCTGCCCCAGGAGGTTCGGGGCGGCTTCGGCTATGGCCTGCGGCAATTGCCCACCCTGCGACAACTGATCGACCACACCGGGCAGGACGTCGCCCAGTTGCGCCGGATCAATGCCCAGTGACCCGGCCAGTTGATTGACCATGTCCGGCCCCAGCGCCGACTGCAACTGCTCCAGAGATACCGGCAGGTTGGCGCCGTTCGACACCCACGACTGCACCACCTCAGCCAGACCGCCCTGCTCCAATTGACCCAGCACGTCCCCGATCAGGCCCTGCCCGCCCAGTTGCTGCGCCAGACCGGCGAGGTCGAGATTGCCCAGATCGAGCTTGCTGCCGAGGGCGCCCAGAATATCGTTCAACATGATCCGCTCCGTATGTGTTCCCATTCTACCTTGCGCGGCGAATCGGGCGGAGTCGAGTCAGGAGATGCGGTCACCGATCCCCCGATAAGCGCTTTCCGAAAAGTGTGCCGCACTTTTCGGATAAAAAAAGCGCGTTAAACCAAAAATTTAGAGCGCGATTTCGATTCAATTTGAACGAAATGCGCTCTAATCCCGCAAACCTTTGCCTCACGCAGATGTTTTCAGCCGCGGGCGCGCAGCGGGATATCCGTGATCACGTCCGACAGCGCCTTCAGGCACGCTACGCCCAGGGCCTGAGAGCGGGCCGATGACCAGCCCTCAATCGCGTCCGGCGCGTCGTCATGGTCCTTGAACGGCATTTCCAGCGTCATGGCGATGGCCCCGAAGCGTTCGGCCACGGCATTGGTCGAAACGGCCAGATTGGCCTGCCCCGGCGCATCGACCGCATAGCCATAGGTGGTCTGGAAATCGGGCGTGCGCGCCGACAGGGCGGCCAGATAGCGGCGATAGAGAGCGTCACGCTGCGGCGTCCATGACGGAATGCCCTCAAATCCGGCCATGAAGACGTGCGGGATGGCTTCGTCGCCGTGCACGTCGATGGCAAAATCAACGCCGGTGTCGTCCATGGCGTTGCGGATGGCCAGCACTTCCGGGCTCTTTTCGGCCGAGGGCTCGGCCCACTGACGGTTCAGATCGGTGCCGGCGGCATTGGTGCGCAGGTGCCCGCGCGCGCTGCCGTCCGGGTTACAGTTGAGCACGATGTAAAAGGTCGCCGCCGCCCGCAGAGCTACGGCCTCCGGCGCGTCGCTGCACAGCCAGGGAATGGCCCCCTCCATCCACCATTCGGCCATGGTCTCGCCCGGATGCTGACGCGCATAGAGCCACACGACGCGCGGCCCCTCCCCTACGCTGAACAGGTCAAGATCGCGGCCGTCGAGCGTTTGGCCCAAAACCCGGTGACTGATGCCGGCCAAGGCCTTCACCCGCTCGACCAGTGCCCGGTGACGGTCACTGTCATAGGGCGCAAAATAGGCCACCCACAGGGTTTCAGAGGTGGGCCGGTGACGGATGCTCAGCACGCCGTCGGCATATGCGGTGTCGGCTTGCCTCCAATGGGCCCCGTCGCTGCTGATACGGGCTTTGTAGCCCTCCCAGCCGCCCGTATAGGCCGATCCCCCGGCATTGGTGAGGCGCAGTTCCAGATCGACGCCTGAGGCCCCGTCTACGCGGAAATAGAACCATTGGTAATAGTGCGACTGATGATCCGGACGGATGGCAAGATCGAAACGCCCGCCGCCGTGCGCCTGCACCACCTCGATATTGCCACCATCGAAATCGGAATGGATGCTGACCGCCATGTCGCGTCTCCGCAAGGGGTTGAATGTAGTGATCGTTTCCATAACGACCGAATCGGAGGCCGTCACGTCATTTCGGGCCCGTGTTTTAAGGGGAGCATGGGCTATCGGGGGATCAGTGACGGCCTCTTTTCGCCGCAATCCCTTGGACTCCAAGCGACTCCGTGTCTTGTGGGGTCGTTTTTCAGCATCAAAACCGTGGCTTTACGTCTGAAATCAGAGTCTGGCGCGTATATCTCGGCTGTATTGAAGGCGGTCACTGCAAACTCACCCACTGAGGTCAAGGAACAGGACGCGGTGAACCGTAAATCCCGGTGACTGTGCTGTTCGGTGACTCTGCCGGTCGGGTGTTAACTGTCTTTCCCCGTAGATGTCCGCCTGAGCGACCCTTCAAAGGTCGCACAAGGCGGACCGCGCACGGACCTTAATACCGCTCCCCTCTCGCTGTTAAGAGAGTCTGTTAGTGAATCTAGTTAAATAGGTTAAGCGAAAAAACAGCCGGAATTCCCCTTTAAAATCAACAAGGGTACCTTTTGTTAATCTTTGATACCCCGTCACTTTGTCACTGATCCCCCGCGCGACGGGTCTTCGTTCCCCCGTGCAGGCGGTCACTCTTCCCCCGATAAGTGAGCTAGGAAAAACAGAATATTTTCCACAGCTTGCCCGCGGCTTTTTAACCCTGTTTCCGCGGCAAATCCGGTCACCATTCCCCCGAACACCGGCTTTTGAGGGCAAAACCGCTGAAAAACGCCCGCCGGTCACCGTTCCCCCGACTCACCTTGAGCGAATCGGTCACTCTTCCCCCGTCAATTCGGTCACCCATCCCCCGATAGGATGGTCACTGTTCCCCCGACGAATCGGCCTCAAAAAGTCACCGATCCCCCGACACCGTTTTCTAGAACCGTTTGTGCATAAGGCCGTCGATTTCCAGCGCCCTCTGGTCTTCGGCGGTTTGCCGTTCCAGCGTTTTCAGCGCATCACGCACCCTCACCCGCTCTTCCATGTCGCGCTTGATGAAATGCACGGCGGGCGAGCCGTCATTGGTCTTGGTCAGCGTCATCTCGTATTCCGGCAGGGCGTTCTTGGCCACGATGCGCTTCAAGAGGTAGGTAAACTGTTTCAGCGGGCTGTCTGAGCCCGTTTTTTCGTGCAAAATCGCGATACGACAGGTCCAGCCGCCCTCCTGATCGCCCGCGTGCTTGCGCGCCACGCGGTAAAGCGCGCGCTCCATGCCGCCGGTGAGCAGGAAATAGTCCTGATGCATGGTCAGGAGCGAGCGTTCGGTGACGATCCCCTGATAAACCCAGTCGGACAGGGTAATCGAAATGCCGCGCGGCGCCTCGGTTTCCGGGTCCACCTCCAGCTGAAAGGCGTCGATCCAGCCGAATTGCGCCTTGTCCTTGCGCTTGGGCGCGCGCAGTGAGGTCTGGATGGTCGTCGATTCCAGCCTTTGCAGCGCCGCGTTCAGTTCCTGATAGGATTTGCCGCCCGTATCGCGCTTGATGGCGCGCAGCAAATCATAAGACGTCGTCTTAAGAGTCCGAGGCAAGTCATTGACTCCCTGCTCTTTCAGACGATTGAGCACCGAGGCTGCCCAGATCATGATATCGGCGTCCCAGATGGTGGCGATACCGAATTCGGCATTGCCTGAGACCTTCACCCAGGTGTCGCCATCGGGGCTGGTATATTCGATCGGTTTCAGGCGCTTGCGCTTGGCGAGGCTGAAAAACGGCCGTTCCATCAGCTCGCGCTGGTCCTTCAGCGACATGTCGCTGACGAGCGGGATAAACAGGTCGAACTGCGATTCGGCGGCGCGGCGGGCCATGATCAGATCCTGCCCTCGGCTTTCAGTTTGTCTTCCAGCGCCTCGACGGCCTGTTCGAACACCTGCCCCAGCACCAGACCCTGCGCGTCGGCCACGGCATAGAAGCGGCGCAGCGCCTCGTCCGTGACCTTCAGATTGAGCTGACGGTTACGCCCGGTGCGGTAGCGGCGTTGCAGAACCGGCTCAGGCGCCGCCGGCACGGCCACGGCCTCACGGCTGGGGAAGCCCCTCGCCTCGGCCACGGCGCGCAGAGACTCCTTGTCCGGCTTGGGTTTTGGCCGGGCGTCAAACGCCGACAGGTCAAGATCGTCGTCAAAGATCGAAGCGCGTTCGGACATGGATTAAGCGACCTCCTGAGCCGGAACCGCGTCCGGATTTTTCAGCAATTCAATGGCTTCGGCAACAAAAGCACGGGCATTGGCCACGGCCTTGTCGATATTGGCGACCTGCGACGGGTCCAGCGTTTCCAGCGCCCCGCCGAACGAGAACATGGCCTTGAAGGCTTCGCGCTCGTGCAACTGTGTGTCGAACAGGCGGATGCCGTGGGCGCGCAACTGCTCGTGAATGGCCGACAGGGTCCGCGGCTTGATGATCGGATTGGTGCGCGTCAGCAGCACCGCGTGCGGAATCGGGCGGCGCGACTGACGCTCGGTATTTTTGATCAGGCTCAGCGCCTTGGCCGCCTGCTTGGCATCAAGCTGCGAGCCCTGGGTTGGGACGACCACCAGATCGGACGCCCCGATGGCATAGGCCACCGTCAGCGACGCCGTGCCTTCGCAATCGACGACCACAAACGGTGCTTCGGCCGCGGCCTCTTCGATCTTGTCGAGGATGTTTTCCTGATTGGCGTCCGACACGATGCGGATATTAGCCGGGCATCCGTTCAACTGTGACCAGGCGAGGATCGGGCGGTTGGGGTCGGCGTCTATAATAATGACCTGCGTCTTGCGTGCCAGTTGCGTGGCCATCAGCGTCGCCGCGGTGGTCTTGCCCACGCCGCCCTTGGGCGAAATGAAGGAGATGACCGGCATGTCAGGTTCCTCGTGCTGGCTTTAGGGCGCGAGTGGCGAGCTATCGGATAGCCACCGGCTAGCGCGCGCCTTTTGCGCAAAGGTTAATGAAGTGTTAATTCTGTTGGTGCGCCGATTCTGACGCAGGGTCCAGACGGAAGCCCGCCGACAGATAACGGAAAGCTGTGCGAAAGTCGCCCGATAGACACCGGCTATCTCGCGGAAAGCCCTTAGCTAGACGACGGGTTTCTGTCCGTTAGCTTTCGGTTAGCCATAACCTAGCTTGTAAATAGCTAATGGGAAGTTAACAGCTAACCGAAATCCAGCCGATAGCCTGTGTGTAGCTTTCGCATGGCTATCGGGTATATAACAGATAGTTGGTAGCTATCTGCCCCCCCCCGGTAGTGATGACACCTCACAGTGGCTGAATCAGGCGTTATCTCAATAAGTTATTGAATAAACGTAAGATAGCCTTTGGCTATCCTTTGGGTATCTGATAAGAAGCCTCCGGCGGGCAGGGGCACAGCCCCTGCACCCGGAACGAGGAGGGGCGTTTGGACAAAGAGATCAATAGTGCCCTGTGGCGCTTTATCCGTCGCGACACCTCCGTCTCGGCTTTTGAGGCTTGGGTCTATGTCCATGAGGCCTCACTCAGCACAGCTTTAGGGCCAGAGTTTCATTTCCGGTTGCTGGAAATGAACTATGCCGACCGCAATCAGGTCGAAGACATGCGCGAACAGCTTGAGGCACACCTGCGTCCGGCCCTCACGCACGTCCCGACATTGCCATCGCGGAAATGCCGACTTGCTGGGCATAGATGAGAGTCACGTCAAAGATATTCTGAAATATCAAGCGGTTAGCTGAGGGCTATCCGATAGCTACATAATGGACGCGCCAACCGCCAAGGGCCTCCGGCGGGCAGGGGCAAAGCCCCTGCACCCGGTTAGGACGCGAAGTCTCTATCATACCTTCCCAGCATGCTGGGGGAAGGGGACCGTCAAGCGAAGCGCAGATGGTGGTGGGGGCTTCCCTCGCTTCTACGACATGACATTCTGACAAGCCGGCAAGGCCCCATGTCACTGAAGATTAGCCACCAAAAAACACGAAACGAAGTTCGGCGCAGCCGAAAGAGCCGCTGAAACGCCCGGCCCGCAGGGCCCTGACCTTCGTGCGGCAAGCCCTGATGAATGGCGCTGCGCGCCTTTGCCTGACGCAGACACGGATAATCTGTGAAATCTGTGTAATCTGTGGTTTCTATAAATCTCGCGTGGCAAAACACTGCGCTTGATAGGTCACGCGCAGACCTGCGCCACAGGCGCTCGTTTGTGCTTTTTGTGTTTTTAGTGGCTAAAAGCCTGCCCGAAAACCCACACGCCGCCCGCGGAAATCGCACCCACATCCGGGGTCCGGGGTCAACTGACCCCGGATGCTTACTCTTGCCCTAACCCCATAACCCAAACCCAACTTACCCCAGCAGGCTGGCGGCGATATTGATGCACAGGGCGAGGATGGTGGTGTTGTAGAAGAAGGCGAAGACGGCGTGGCCGAGATTGAGGCGGCGCATGGCTTTGGAGGCGACGGAAACGTCGGCGGTCTGGGCGGCGGTGCCGATGATGAAGGCGAAATAGGCGAAGTCGAGATAGTCCGGTTCGCAGTCTGAATCCGGGAATTTGAGGGGCGGGGGCTCGGCGCGGCGGATGGCGATGTAGTAGGCGTGCGCGTAGTGCAGGGCGAAGGTGGCGTGCACGAAGACCCAGGTGGTGACGATGGTGGCGCCAACCAGCGCGAGGTCGAGGCCTTTGCTGAGGCCGGTTTCGTCGTGGGCGGCGATCAGTTCGCTGGCGATGGCGACGACGCAGACGGCGATGGCGGCCCCGGTCAAGCCCAATATAGTCCATTTGCCGACGTCCTGCGTTTCGGCGCGCCGGCGCATGTCGGCGGTATTGGCGGTCATCATCAGCCGGGCAAGGGCGATGAGGTAGAAGACGGCGGCGCTGTTCCACGCGACCAGCACGCTTTGCGACAGGCGCAGGTCGGTGAGGGTGCCCAGAAGCGTCCCCAGACCAAGGGCCAGAGCAAGGGCACGGCTCAGCCACGGGCGGGTACGCAGGGTGCGGACAAAGGAAAGGGCGGTCATAGACAATGCTATGACCGCCCTTTGGAAAATGTCCAGCCGGGGAGGGGGCTTAAACCGTTTTCGTTACCTTGTTGAGGTGCGGTGGGCTGTCCGGATTGAGGCCGCGCGCCAGCGACAGGCGGTTGGCGAGGCGGTAGAAGCCTTGCAGGCGCAGGATAGGCTCAAGGATGGGCTCGGCGGCCAGGGCGGGCAGGGTATAGGCCCCCGGCGTGGTGTCGGCCAGCCACACGGCAGCCCCGCGCCCGGCAAATTCCGCCGCCACGTCGCGCACCCCGTCGCCGGCCATGTCGGAGGTGGCGAAGGCCAGCACAGGGAAGCCCTGATTGACGATGGCCATCGGGCCGTGGCGCACCTCGGCGGCCGAGAAGGCCTCGGCGTGCAGGGCGCAGGTTTCCTTGAGCTTGAGCGCCGCTTCCTGCGCCACGCCGAAGCCGTAGCCGCGACCGATAACAAAGAGGTTGGTAGCGGCGGTCAGGGCGGGGAGGGCGGCGGACCAGTCGAGGTCGAAGGCCTGACGCATCTGGGCGGGGAGGGCGGCCACGGCGGCTTTCAGCGTCGCGTCGTCGGCCCATTCGGCGGTCAGGGCGGCAAAGCCAGCCAGAGCGGCGAGGCAGGATTTGGTGGCGGCGACCGACAGCTCCGGCCCGGCGCACAGCGGCAGGACTTCGTCGGCGAGCGTCGCCAGCGGCGCGGTTTCGTCATTGACCAGCGCCACAACGAAGGCGCCGGCGGCCTTATAGGCTTCGACGGCGGTCAGGAGGTCGGGCGAGCGGCCCGATTGCGACACGGCGATGCACAGGGTTTCGGCGGCGACGACCGGGGCGGCATAGACCGAGGCTACCGACAGGGCGGCGGAGCTGACCGGCACGCCGGTCAGGGTCTCGATGACATACTTGCCATAGGTGCAGGCGTGGTCGGACGAACCGCGCGCACAGGTGACGACGGCCTTCGGCGGCTGGGCCTTCAGGCGCGCGGCGATGCGGCTCAGCGTCTCGGCATTGCGTTTCAGGAAGCGCTCAACGGCGTCGCCGCCTTCGGCCGCCTCACGGAACATCAGGGTCGTGGTTTCATCCAGCGGCGTGGCGACGGAGGCGAGGGACATGCAGACGGTTCCTTTGTGACGAGGGTGTTTCTGATACCAATACTTAGCATTGGTATTACTACTGATGCGCTTTTGTGGCAAGGCCAATCGCAAAATCGTCAGTTTTGTAGCGATTTAGAGGGTTTTCCGGCAGGAGGCACGCAAAAACCCGCACAAAAGGATATAACCAATATTGCCATTGGGCTTTATCTGTGCCACGCTCACGTCCGTAACCGGGTTTTCCCTCATTTCCTCCCGGCCCTACTGGAGTGGTCTGCCCTTGCGCTGACCACTCTTTTTTTGACTCTGTGTTTCACTCTTTTCGCGAGTCTGTCTGTGCCCTGACAGGCGAAAACGTGACTGCAAAGACACATAACGCGCCTTACAGAGGCGATTCCGCCGCCGGTCAGTGCTGGTTTCCGGGGTTACACAAATCCGTCACACAAGTTTGGGCGTTCTGTCACACAGCCTCCCTATAAGGCCGAATGATGGCATGGGTGCGTTCAGAACGGGGTCTACCCGACGCGCCGCTGCGCTGGTCTGGAGAGATGACATGAACACTTCCACGAAATTCCGCCTGGGTCTGCTGGGCTTTACCGCTGCTGTGGCTCTGGCGGGCTGCTTTGGGGCTGACAACGTCGCTTCGCCGGGCGAAGGCGTCTTGGTCGGCGGCGGCACCTCGTCGTCCTCGTCTTCGAGCAGTTCTTCGTCTTCGGGTGCGGCAGACTCCTGCCCGACCGGCTTGGCCAATGTCGGCGTGGTCGCTGGTCTGCGCAACTGTCAGCTGCCGTCCAAGATCACCGGCAACCTGGTTCTGAAGAACCTGCCGGGCGTTGTGTACTCCATCTCGGGCCGCGTGGCCGTTGGCGATGACCTCGGTGCCGATCCGACCGCCCCGCTGGCGGGCAGCTCGGGCATCCTGACCGTTGAGCCGGGCGTGCGCGTTTTCGGTTCGGGCGGCCTCGACTACCTCATCATTCAGCGTGGTTCGCAAATCTTCGCCGAAGGCACCGCTACCAACCCCGTCATTTTCACGTCGCGCGCCTCGATCGAAGGCACCACCACGCTGGAGTCCGACGGCCAATGGGGCGGTCTGGTGATCGCGGGTCGCGCGCCGACCAATATCTGCCCGACGGGCGTGACGCCGCCGAACGTGGGCTGTAATGCGGGTCAGATCGAAGGCACGAACGCATTCTACGGCGGTAACTCTGTGGCCGACAATTCAGGCACGCTGAAATATGTCCGCGTCATGCACTCCGGCTTCGAAGTCCTGCCGGGCAACGAACTGAACGGCATCACCTTCGCCGGCGTCGGCAATGGCACCAAGGTGGAATATGTTCAGGTCCACAACTCGTCGGACGACGGCATGGAAATGTTCGGTGGTACGGTGAACCTCAAGCACATCGTGCTGACCGGCAACTCGGACGACAGCCTCGACA
>NZ_JAIWNX010000226.1 GCF_020217185.1 Asticcacaulis sp. | reverse complement strand
CCGACACTGGCTATCGCGGCAACATCCAGTTCCTGATCGTCAAGCAAAGCCAGACCCGCGGCGACCGTCTGTTCGAAATGTCCTGCGCCGGTAACGCTGCCTACTGCTCGCATCCGGTCATCTCCAACGCCACCCTGATCCGCCGCTCGTCCGTGGCTTCGAACGGTCTGGAAATCAACTCGGGCACCGACCTGACCCTGGTCAACTCGGTCATCACCAACACCGCTACGGCCTCGACCTTCGGTATCCGCATCACCGGCGCGACGACCGAAACCGCTGCGCCGACCTTCCACTCGGTCTATATGGGCGGCTTCGCTACGGCCTTCGCCACGACTAACAACACGGCAGCCCTGTTCAACGCCGGTACCAACAACACGTCGGCCGGCACGATCACCCTGGCGGACTTCGTCAATGGTGCCAACGAAACGGCCGTCCCGGTGCGCGCTGTGTCCACGCTGAACTCTCTCACCAACGCCACCTCGGTCAACGGTGTGGCCAACGGCAATTTCTTCACGACGGTTGACTATATCGGCGCCGTGAAGAACGCGAGCGACACTTGGTATGCCGGCTGGACCTGCGGCCTGACCGCTGGCTCGACCTGCTGATAAACGCGCGGGCGGTTCGGGGTTCCCCGCACCGCCCGTAATCCCTTCTCCGTATCAGCAAAGGCTAATCGCTATGAAAACCTATACCCAGTCGCTCGGCCTGATGCTGATGACGACCTCGGCTCTGGTGGCTCCGGCCGCCTTCGCCCAGACCGACCAAACCGCCGTTCCCGCCGACGCTCAGACCGTTGAGGTCACCGAGGCCACGCCGACAGAGGAAATTACCGAAATCGTTGTGCGCGGTAAAAACGTGCCCAACACCATGCGTCGCACGGCCGAAGTTACGGCGATCCTTACCAATGAAGACCTGAAGCGCACCGGCGATGACTCGGCCGCTGTCGCTCTGACGCGCGTGACCGGCCTGTCGCTGGTCGAAGGTCGTTTTGTTTACGTGCGCGGCCTGGGTGAGCGCTACTCGTCGGCCCTGCTGAACGGCTCGCCGCTGCCGTCGCCGGAACCCCTGCAACGCGTCGTTCCGCTTGACCTGTTTCCGTCATCTATCCTGCAGCGCGTGTCGGTCCAGAAGACCTACTCAGCAGAATATCCGGGCGAATTTGGCGGCGGCGTGATCGACCTGCGCACGCTGAATACGCCCAAGGCGCCCTTCCTGTCGATGGGCCTGAGCGTCAGTGGCAATTCTGAGACGACCTTCCAGGACGGCTACACACACTACGGTTCGGACACCGATCCGATCGGCTTCGACGATGGTACGCGGTCGCTACCGCCGGAACTGCGCACTGCCCTGCACTCGGGCCGTCGCATCAATGCCGGTAACTACAGCGACGCGACGGGGTATTTCACCCCGGCTCAGTTGCAGAAGATCGGCCAGAGCTTCAGCAATGCACCGCTCAACCTGATCCAGCAAACCGACTCTCTGCCGGCCAATTTCAGCTTTAACCTCTCCGGCGGCACCAGCATGGATGTCGCGGGTGGTCAGTTCGGTATCGTTGGTCTTGTCGATTTCGGCAACGGCTGGAAAGCCCGTAACGGCATTCAGCAGGACGGGCGCATCGAAGGCACCGGCGCTGCGCGTACGGTCGAGCTGGTTGGGGACTACAAGTACCAAACGACCGAGAACAATGTCGGTCTGAACGGTCTGATCGGTATGGGCTACAATATCGGCGGGCACAGCCTGCAGTGGACCAACCTGTTCATCCGCAACACGACCAAGCGCACCCGCGTCCGTGAAGGTCGCGATATCCGTAACACCGACAGCCTGACCCTTCGTGAGGATACGGGCTGGTATGCGCGTCAACTGGTCATGTCGCAACTGACCGGCCGTCACCCGCTGTCGGACAAACTGGCGATGGACTGGCGTCTGGCCTATGCCAAGACCACACGTGATGCGCCCTATGAGCGTGACATCACCTACTGGCAGGATGCCAAAGGCGTATTCTTCCACGCCGGTACGCAGCAGACCAACAACCTCCAGTTCTCGAACCTTGAGGATGTGGCAGCCAGCGGTGGGGCGAGCCTGACCTACGACTTCAGCCTCGGCGAAGCGCGTGACGGCAAGCTGACCGGTGGCTTCGATTTCCTCGATAACAAGCGCGAGTCGGAAAACCGCTCCTTCCGCTTCAATCCGGGCACTGGCATTGCCGCGAACAATATCCAGTATTCGCGTGTCGATTATTTGTTCTCGGACGTCAATATCAGCCCCACCCGTTGGGTGCTGACCGAAACCACCAACCCCAACGCCGCCTATGATGGTGGTCTGTTCGTCAATGCGGCCTACGCCAAGGTCGATGTCGAAGTGATCCCGCTTGTACGTCTGGCGGCGGGTCTGCGCTATGAATACGCTAAGCAACGCGTCACCCTGAACAAGCTCTACGAATCCGATCAGGCTCCGGTAAAGATACCGGCTCTGAAGGAAGAGTATGTTCTTCCGACAGCCACAGTGACCTGGAACTTCCGCGAGAATATGCAGCTTCGCGGCGGCCTGTCCAAGACCATCGGTCGTCCGCAGTTCCGCGAACTGGCGCCGGCTCAGTATCTTGATCCGGAACAGGATCGTCTGTTCGTGGGTAACCCATACCTGCGCGATACCGAACTGACCAATTTCGATGCGCGCTACGAGTGGTATTACGACGCGGGTTCTTACTTCACCGCCGGGGCCTTCTACAAGGACATCACCAATCCGGTGGAAGCCTCGCTTCTGGTGCAAGGCAACAGCCTGTTCCAGACCTATATCAACGCGCCGGAAGCCTCACTTTACGGCGTTGAGTTCGACTACAAGGGTCTGTTTGACTCGCCGGTCTCCGGAGCCTTCTTTGACAGCAAGCGCTGGCTCTTGCAGGCCAACTACACCTACACCTCGTCCGAGGTGAAGGCGTCGGGCTCTCAGACGATCATCGACAGCAATGGTCAGGCGCAAAAGGCGACCAACTTCATCATCTCGGGTTCGAGAATGCAGGGCCAGGCGGAAAACGTCGCAAACCTGCAATTCGGATGGGATGATGCCGAAGCCAAGTCTCAGGCCACCTTCCTCGTCACCTACGTTTCCGAGCGCATCTCGGCGCGTGGCAATCCGTCGAGCGGCGTGGCGGACTATATACAAGAGCCGGGCGCGACGCTCGACTTCGTGTACCGCAAGGGATTCACGGCCTTTGGTCGTGACCTGAACCTCGGTGTAGAGGTCCGCAACCTCACGGGCACGAAATTCCAAGAGTATCAGGAAGAGGTCAAGCGCGTTGACGTAAACAAGTATGATCTGGGCCAAAGCGTCTCGGTCAGCCTTTCGACGCAGTTCTAAAAAAGAGGCCGTCCGGTTCGCCGGGCGGCCTTCTTGGTACTGACAAAAAAGCCCTCCGGAGTGATCCGGAGGGCTTTTTTCTTATCTGGAAGGGTCACTGAACCCCCAACGCTGTCGGGGGAACGGAGACTATTTCACGGCCTTGGCTTTTTCGTCTTCGCTGAGGCGCTGGAACAGCAGATCGACCATCTCCTCGGCGTTTTCGTCCGTGGCCGTCGAGGCTTCGACGCCGCAATAGCTCTGGTCCGGCAGGCGGCCCCAGACGACCAGCGGCGCGTAGTAGCGGGCAAGGTCGCTCAGGGCTTCGTGCTGATCCTTAGCGGCGGTGTCGGGCAGGACCAACATGCCGTCAAAGCGCTGCGAGCGGACAAGGTCCTTCAGCGCGCCCTGACGCTTGGCCGGGGTCTTGAGCACCAGCAGCTCATAGCCGCGCTTGAAGACGGCTTGGGTGAGGGCGCCCATCATGCTCAAGAGGTGCGGGTCGCGCAGCTTGCGGTCGCCATCCTCGGGCAGGACGAGGCCGATGGTGCGGGTGCGCTTCAGACGGAGGTTACGGGCGGCCTGATTGACGACGTAGCCATGTTCCTCGGCAATCGCCGCGATCTTGTCACGCAGCGGCTTGGGGATCAGGGGGCTTCCGGCCAGGGCCCGCGAAACGGTGGACACTGAAACGCCGGCCATGCGGGCGATATCGGCCATCTTGAGCGGCGCGGTGGTCGAAAGAGTCTCTGTGGTCATTGTCTCCTCAAGGGGTTCGGATGGGGCCGGAACAGGCACATCAGCGCGCCAGCCAGCCCCCATCAACGGGGATAATAACTCCGTTTACGTAATTTGACACGCGGGAGGCCAAAAAAACCGTCGCGCCGCCCAAATCTTCTGGCGTGCCCCAGCGTGCCGCCGGAATCCGGTCCAGAATCGCCTTCGCGCGTTCGGGGTCGCTTTGCAGCCCTTCGGTCAGTTCTGTGGCCATATAGCCCGGCGCGATGGCGTTGACATTAAGGCCTTTGGACGCCCATTCGTTAGCCAGAAGCCGCGTAATCCCGGCCACGCCCGATTTCGACGCCGTATAGGAGGGGACGCGGATGCCGCCCTGAAACGACAGGAGCGACGCCGTATTGATGATCTTGCCGTGGCCCTGCGCGATCATGTGACGGCCGGCGGCCTGACACATAAAGAACAGGGTCTTCAGATTGAGGTTCATCACCGCGTCCCAGTCTTCCTCGTTAAATTCCGTCACGTCGCCACGGCGGATCGACCCGGCATTGTTGACGAGGATGTCGAGCCCGCCCATGACGCGCAAAGTTTCGGCGACAATGTCCTCCACCGGCGAAATGGAGGTAAGATCGGCGCGGATAAAATGGAACCTGCGTCCCAGAGCCGCAACCTTTTCGGCGGTGGTGTCGGCCCCCGACGAGCCCACGGCGCAGATATCGGCCCCGGCTTCGGCCAGAGCCAGCGCCATGCCCTGCCCCAGTCCGCGATTGGCCCCGGTGATCAGCACGGTTTTTCCGGAGAGGTCGAACATCGAGGCAGCGGACATGGCATTTCCTGAATAAAACGGAGGGTGATTAATTTTGATCTATGATGATTGAACGGGATTGTCCACGCATTGTCATCGGGCTTGGCCCCATGCTAGAGCATCGTCCGTGCTTTTCCAATTCCTTGAATCGCTGGGTTTGCCATGATCATCTCCGCCTCGACCGATTACCGCGAAGCCGCCCGGCGTCGGCTGCCGCCCTTCCTGTTTCACTATATCGACGGCGGGGCCTATGCCGAGCGCACACTGGCGCGCAATGTATCGGACCTTGGCGACGTGGCGCTGCGCCAGCGGGTTTTGAAGGACGTGTCGTCGCTCAGTCTGGAGACGGAACTGCTGGGCGAGAAGCTGTCCATGCCCATCGCTCTGGCCCCCGTCGGCCTGACCGGCATGTATGCCCGTCGCGGCGAGGTGCAGGCGGCGCGCGCGGCGCAAAAGGCCGGCATCAACCTGACGCTTTCGACCGTCAGCGTCTGCCCTATCGAAGAGGTGCAGGGCAAGTGCGACAAGCCGATCTGGTTTCAGCTCTATGTGCTGAAAGATCGCGGCTTCATGAAGAACGCGCTGGAACGCGCCTGGGCGGCCGGTATCCGCACGCTGGTCTTTACCGTCGATATGCCGGTGCCGGGGGCGCGCTACCGCGACGCCCATTCGGGCATGAGCGGGCCGAACGCCGAAATCCGCCGCCTGTGGCAGGCGGTGACGCACCCGCATTGGGCCTTTGATGTCGGCCTGATGGGGACGCCGCACGATCTGGGCAATGTCTCGAAATATCTGGGCAAGGCGACGGGTCTGGCCGACTATATCGGCTGGCTGGGGGCCAATTTCGACCCGTCGATCTCATGGAAGGATCTGGAATGGATCCGAGACTTCTGGAAGGGGCCGATGGTCATAAAGGGCATACTCGATCCGGAAGACGCCAAGGACGCGGTGAGCTTCGGTGCAGACGGCATTGTGGTGTCCAACCACGGCGGGCGGCAGCTCGATGGTGTGCTGTCGTCGGCGCGGGCCCTGCCGGCCATTGCCGAGGCCGTGAAGGGCGACCTGACCATACTGGCCGATTCCGGTATCCGCACGGGCCTTGATGTGGTGCGCATGATCGCGCTGGGGGCCGACGGTGTGCTGCTGGGGCGGGCCTTTATCTACGCGCTGGCCGCCGGGGGGGAGGCGGGGGTGTCGAACCTGCTCAGCCTGTTTGAGAAGGAAATGCGCGTCGCCATGGCGCTCACCGGCGTCAAGTCGATCCGCGAGATCGGCCCGCAGTGTCTGGTGCCGGGGGCATAAAGCAAAACCCCCTCCCTGATCGCAGGGAGGGGGTCACGGTACGCATAAGAGCGGGTGGCTTAACCGAAGCGGCCGCCGATATAGTCGGAGGTGCGCTCGACCTTCGGCTTGACGAACAGTTCTTCGGTTGGGCCGTATTCGACCATCTTGCCCAGATACATGAAGCCCGTGTAGTCCGACAGGCGCGCCGCCTGTTGCAGGTTATGGGTCACGATGATGATGGTCAGGTCGCGCTTCAGCTCTTCGAGCGTGTCTTCCAGCTTGGCCGTCGAGATGGGGTCGAGCGCCGAGGCCGGTTCGTCGAGCAGCAGGATTTCCGGCTCAACCGCGATGCCGCGGGCGACGCACAGACGCTGCTGCTGACCGCCCGAAAGCGACAGGCCGGACTTGGTGAGCTTGTCCTTCACCTCGTCCCACAGGGCGGCGCGGCGCAGGGCCTTTTCGACCACCTCGTCCATCTGCGACTTCGACTTCTTGTGGTACAGCTTCACGCCGAAGGCCACATTGTCGTAGATCGACATGGGGAAGGGGGTCGGCTTCTGGAACACCATGCCGACGCGGGCGCGTAAGCTGGTCACATCGACCTTGGGGCCCAGAATATTCTCGCCATCGACCAGAATCTCGCCTTCGGCGCGCTGACCCGGATAGAGGTCATAGATGCGGTTCATGGTGCGCAGCAGGGTGGACTTGCCGCAGCCCGACGGACCGATCAGGGCGGTGATGCCATTGCGCTTGACCGGCATGGAGACGCCGAACAGCGACTGATGCGTGCCGTAGTAGAAGTTGAGGTTCCGCGTTTCCAGCACAAGCTGATCGGCCGGGGGCGGGGTGATGACGCTTTGGAAATCGGTGTCGGACATGACGAGGCCTTACTTGTGATCTTTGTCGCGGGCGAGCCAGCGCCCCAGAATGTTGACGCCCAGAACCGCCAGCGTAATCAGCAGCGCCCCGGCCCAGGCGAGGGTGTTCCACGTCTCGTAGGGGCTCATGGCGAAGGGATAGATGGCGCCCGGCAGGCTGGCGAAGGGCTTCGACATGTCGAAGCTCAGGAACTGGTTGTTGAGGGCGGTAAACAGCAGCGGCGCGGTCTCACCCGAAATACGCGCAAAGCCCAGCAGGCCGCCGGTCAGCATACCAGCCCCGGCCGCCTTCCAGATGATGCTGCGCACCGTGACCCACTGAGAGGCCCCCAGCGCCATGCCGGCTTCGCGCAGGGCATTGGGCTGAAGGTTCAGGATGTCTTCGGTGGTGCGCGTCACGATGGGGGTGGCGAGGATGCCGAGCGCGATCGCACCCGCCCAGCCGGAGAAGCCGCCCATCGGCACCACGACCCACCAATAGACGAACAGGCCGATCAGGATGGACGGGGCCGACAGCAGCACGTCATTGAGGAAGCGCACGACGTGGCCATAGGGGGTGTTGCCGCCGATTTCGGCCAGCCACGTCCCGGCCAGCACGCCGATGACCACGGCGATCATCATGGCGACGCCGCACATTAGGATCGAGCCGATGATGGCGTTGCGCAGGCCGCCCGGTGAGTCGGGGGCCGGGGTGTCGGCGGTGAACAGCATCAGGTCCACCCCGCCGACGCCCTTGGTCAGCAGCGAGAACATGATCAGGGCCAGCGCAGCGAGCGCGACCAGCGCGGCCCCGGTGCAGATAACGACGAAGGCCTGATTGGCGATTTTGCGGCGAAGGGCGCGATCCATGCTCTTTCCTCCCTTAGTAACGCTGCGAGGACAGGAGCGCTCTGGCGATGGCCAGAACGGTGAAGGTAATCAGGAACAGCACCAGACCCAGCGCGATCAGCGAGGCGAGGTGGACGCCGGAGGCTTCGTTGAACTCATTGGCGATGGTCGAGGCGAGCGTCGAGCCCGAAGCGAACAGCGAGTCCGGGAAGCGGTGCGAATTGCCGATGATGAAGGTGACGGCCATGGTCTCACCCAGGGCGCGGCCAAAGCCCAGCATGACCACGCCGATCATGCCCTTCTTGACGTAGGGGATCAGCACCGAGCCCACCACCTCGTAGGAGGTGCAGCCGAGGCCGAAGGCGGCTTCGCGCACCTGCGGCGGGATCGAGCGGAACAGTTCACGGAAGACCGCCGACATATAGGGCAGGATCATGATAGCGAGCACGATGGAGGCCGTGAAGATATTGGCGCCGTTGGGCACCCCGGCCAGCAGCTTGCCCCAGAAGCTTTCGGGGTCGAGGCTGGTCAGGATAGGCAGTTGCACCGTGCGCGCAAACCACGGCGCAAAGACGAACAGGCCCCACATGCCATAGACGATGGAGGGGATACCGGCCAGCAGCTCAATGGCGGTCGAAACCGGCTGAGCGATCTGCTTGGGGCAGTACTGCGTCAGGAAGACCGATACGCAGACGGCGATGGGCAGGGCGATGGCCAGAGACAGCACCGCGGTAATCAGCGTGCCGACGATGGGACCGGCGGCGCCGTAAACCTCGGTGACCGGATTCCAGGTGCTGGAGGTCAGGAAGCCGAAGCCGAACTTGGAGATGGCGGGCCAGCCGCCGATCATCAGGGCGACGATCAGGCCGCCCAAAGTCAGGAGCAGGGTCGTCGCCGCCGCGAAGGCGAGGCCGCGGAAGATCGGGTCAACGGGATCAGGGTGGCGGGCGCTCTGAAGAGACATCGGGGTTTCCATAAGCTTACTGAGCGGAGGCGGCAGACGCCGCCACGGCGGGCGCGGGGGTGGCCGGGGCATAGACCGGCTTACCGTCCGGACCGGTGATCTGCGACCACTGGGCGCGCATCATCTGCTTCACCTCAGGGGGCAGGGGGACGTAGTGCATCCTGGTCGCCAGCGCATCGCCATTGGTATAGGCCCAGTCGAAGAAGGTGAGGGCGGCGCGGCCGCTGGCCGGCTTGTCCTGCGTCTTGTGCATGACGATGAAGACGGTGCCGGTGATCGGCCAGGCCTGCGCCCCCGGCTGATCGAGCAGCAGAAGCTGGTTGCCCGGCGCGTTGGCCCAGTCGGCCCCGGCGGCGGCCGCGGCAAAGGCTTCGATGGACGGGGCGATCATGTGGCCGTCGTGATTGCGCATATTGGCGACAGCGGTGCCGGTGCGCGCGGCGACGGCGAATTCGACATAGCCGATAGCGCCGAGCGTTTGCTTGACGAAGGCCGAGACGCCCTCATTGCCCTTGCCGCCAAGGCCTGCGGGCCATTCCAGCGCGTCGGCGGCCCCGACCTCTTCCTTCCACGTCGGGCTGACCTTGGCCAGATAGTTGGAAAAGAGGAAGGTGGTGCCCGACCCGTCAGCGCGGTGGATGACCGTGATGGGCAGGTGCGGCAGCTTCAGCCCCGGATTGAGGGCGCGGATGGCCGGGTCGTCCCAGCGCTTGACCTTGCCCATATAGATATCGGCCAGCAGCGGGCCGGTCAGGTTCATCTGACCGCTCTTGATGTCGGGCAGGTTGACGATGGGGACGATGCCACCCATGACGATGGGGAATTGCAACAGGCCGGTTTCGTCGAGGTCAGCGGGCTTTACTGGCTTGTCCGTCGCGCCGAAATCGACCGTCTTGACCTTGATCTGGCGCACGCCACCGCCGGAGCCGATCGACTGATAGTTCAGGCGGATGCCGGTGGTTTCCTTATAGGTTTCGGCCCATTTGGCCCCCAGCGGCGCGAAAAAGGTCGAACCTGCGCCGGTGATGTCGCCCGCCGCCGGCGCGTCCTTGCCTTCGGCCGTCGCTGCACCCTTGTCCGAGCACGCGGTCAGCATCAGCAGCGCGCCAAGCGCCAGGGCGAAGGGTTTGAACATCTACTCGTCTCCGATGATCCGACGAACACGTTTTC
>NZ_JAIWNX010000225.1 GCF_020217185.1 Asticcacaulis sp. | reverse complement strand
CGCTGGGGGCTCCGTGTCCGAATCCAACCACCGGTAAAGCACCGCTGCGTTAAACAAATATGACGCAAGGGTAAACGGCAGGCGGTGCTGTGAAGCTGAGGCGGCATTACAACAGTTTTATGACAGTTGTGTGAAGCCTGCGGGCCATTGATTGCTTTAGGCCGCCCGTACCGCGCGCAGGAAGGTGTCCACCGCCCCGTTAAGGCGTGCAGTTTCTTCGGCCAGATGCGCTGATTCCTCGCTGACGCAGGCGGCGGTCTGATCGGTTTCGTCGGCCGAACGGTGCACCTGTTGCAGGGTGCGCCCCACCGCCTGTGCGTCGGCGGCGGTCTGTTCGATGGTTTCGCCGATGCGGGCGGTCAGACCCGTCTGCGCCTCGACGGCCTGAGCGACGTCCTGAGCCGTGCGCCCCATGTCTTCGATGATGCTGCGGATGGCCCCGACGCTGTCCACGGTCTCACGTGTGGCGGACTGGATGTCCTGAATCTGGGTGGTGATGCGGCGGGTGGCTTCGGCGACGCGGCCGGAGAGGGTCTTGACCTCTGAGGCGACGACGGCAAAGCCCTTGCCGGCGTCTCCGGCGCGCGCCGACTCGATGGTGGCATTGAGCGCCAGCAGATTGATCTGGGACGCCACGTCGTCGATCAGGCCGATAATATCGGTGATCTGCGCCGACCGGGCCGACAGCGAATCGAGCTTGGCCGCCGCGTCGGCGGACCGGTGCGCCGCTTCGTGGGCGATGGCGTCGGAGCGGGCGCTGCGTTCGGCTATATCGCGGATGGCGAGGCTGAGGGCCTGCGCGGCTTCGGAGACGTGTCGGGCGCGCTCTTGCGTGTTGCGCGTCGCCGTGGCGGCGGTTTCGACGCCTTCGCGGGTGCGGATGGCGATTTCGGAGACATCGGCGGCGCGTTCGTGCAGACCGCCGACCGACTGCTTTACCCGGTCGAGTATGCGACAGGCGGTTTGTTCAAAGGCGGTAGCGGCCTCCGACATGGCGGCGCGGCGGCTGGCTTCGGCCTGAAGCGCGGCGTGCTCGGCGCGCAGGCGGTCGTGTTCCATGGCCTGCAATTGCTGCGAGCGGGCGGCGTTTTCCTGACGCACGCGTTCGGCGGCGTGGCGGTGACGCCCGACGATCAGCCCGGCGGCAATGGCCGCCAAAGCCGCGACGCCCAGACCGGTCAGCAGCGCATTGCGGATACCCTCCAGCCGTTTCAGGTAGGCGTCCACGCGGATATCGACGCCGACCAGACCGACAAAACGGCCCTTGTCCACCAGCGGCGCATAGCCCGACAGGAAGGTGCCCCATTTGTCCGTATAGGTGTCGGCTTCGACCTGCGGGGCTTTGGTTTCAAAAGCCTTTTCCAGCACCGGCGTGCTGTTTTCGTAGGTTTCCATCACGCCGGTCGGCACGACGGCTTCGCCCGGCTTTGGGATGGAGGCATCCATGATGAAGTGGGTCTTACCGTCCACCCGGACCATGGTGTAGATGTAGGCGAGGTCCGGATTGCCGCGCAGCAGGGCGAAATAGGGGGCGCGCACGTGCTCATAATCGGCATTGCCCTGATCTTCCGGGCGGGTGATGCGGGCGTGGGCGGTGGTGTCGGTCAGTTGCGCCGCGCTGACGGCGACGCGCATCAGATTGGTGCGCACCTCGTTTTTCAGCGCTGACGAAGCGGTAAGATAGACCGCCAGACCGGTGACGGCAGCGGCGGCAAACAGGGCCCCTCCGGCGATCAGCCCGTCGCGCCAGCCCACGCTTAACCGGATGCCCAAACGCTCAAGCATAGTCGCCCCCACCTGTTGCCGGCACGTGTCTGAGCCGACTCGTTTTCTGAACTGAACGTCCAGTAACGCTTCGTTTTTTAATGGAGGGTTAACCGTGGGGGCGGCGGCGGATAAAAGCTGTTTATGGTGCTATCTTGCCGCGCCCTGAGCCGACCTATTTCAGGATAAAGAGCACCTTCATCACATCGCGTAAATCGTTGGCCAGCGCCTCACGGTCGATGTCCGGATGGGTGATGGCGCGGATCATCATGCCGTCGAACAACATGTTGATGATTTCACCGCGCGCGTCCAGACGCCTGCGGTCACACCCCGGATTGAGGCGATCACAGAGGCTGCGGCCCAGTTCGCGTTCCTGCACATCGGCGGCCTGCACAATCGCGGCGACGCGCGGATTGCGTGCGGCTTCGGCCAGCACTTCGAGGGCCAGCGCGCTCTTGTCGGGGCCGTACTTGTGGTCCAGCGCGAAGTCGATGGTGTTGAGGAGGGTGTCCAGCAACTGATCGTCCGGCGTCTGGTCCCATTCAGCGAATTTGGCGCGCATTTCCGCTAGGTCATTAGCGACGATGGCTTCAATAATGGCTTCTTTATTCGCAAAGTAGCGATAGATAACGCCGACACTCATCTTCGCTTCGGCGGCGATGTCGGCCATGGAGGCGCCATGAAAACCGGAGCGTCTGACGCAGCGCAAGGTGGCGTCCAGAATCTGCTGGCGTCGCTCCTCGCGGCTTTGACGCGCACGGGGCAGGATAGGGGAATCGGCAAGTTTGGACTTCAAAGCTGTACTGGTCATCCGCGGTGGCAAACCCTTCGTGGATAAGGGGTTAACATTTTTTAATATTATCTCTGCGCTTGACATACACCAAAAAGCCGCGTAAGGCCAGAAAAAATGAGAATGATCGTTCACTCTCATTTCGTGCTGACACTTTCTTGCACATCCGTGCGACAGGTGTAGGGCTTGTTTTGCGTTGCACACTTTGATCTGCGCCAACGTATAAGGCGGCATTTACAAGTGACTGACATTTCGTTCCGGAGAGAACCCGCATGAGATCGCAATTTCCCCTTATGAAATCCGCAGCGGTGGTGCTGGCGCTTGGCCTCACCCTCACGGCCTGCGGCAAGAAGGAAGGCGGCCCCGGTGCGGGCGGCATGGGCATGGGCGGGCCGACCGAGGTCGGGATCGTCGTCGTGGCGTCTGAGCCGGTCAATCTGACGACCGAACTGTCGGGTCGCACCTCGGCCTACCTTCTGTCGGAAGTGCGTCCGCAGGTCAGCGGCATCGTCAAGGCGCGCCTGTTCACCGAGGGCAGCTACGTCAAGGCGGGTCAGCCGCTTTATCAGATCGACGCCGCGCCGTTCCAGGCCTCCTACGCTCAGGCGCAGGCCACCGTCGCGCAGGCCGAAGCCAATCTGACGGCGGCACGGCTGAAGGCCGAGCGCTATGCCGAGCTGGTCAAGATCAACGCCGTCTCCAAGCAGGACAATGACGACGCGCAGGCGCAGTACGCTCAGGCCAAGGCGACCGTCGCCGCCGGTCAGGCCGCGCTGCAAACCGCGGGCATCAATGTCGGCTACACCAAGGTCATGGCCCCGATTTCGGGCCGTATCGGCAAGTCGAACGTCACGCCGGGCGCTCTGGTCACGGCGGCGCAGGCCACCGAACTGACGCGTATCCAGAATATCGACAATGTCTATCTCGACATCAATCAGTCGGTCACCGAACTGATGGCGCTGAAGCGTGCGGCGGCGGCGGGTCAGATCGGTGAGGCCGCAACCGCCGATGTCGAAATGGTCCTCGAAGACGGCACGGTCTATCCGATCAAGGGCAAGCTGCAATTTTCGGACGTCAGCGTCGATGAATCGACCGGCACGGTCACGCTGCGCGCCCTGTTCCCTAACCCCAACGGCGTCCTGCTGCCGGGCATGTATGCCAAGGCGCGCATCGTGTCGGGCGTGGTCGGCAACGGCATTCTGGTGCCGCAGCCGGCGGTGACGCGCGATCCGAAGGGCAATGCCACGGTCATGGTGGTGTCGAAGGACAGCAAGGCCGAGATGCGCCCGATCAAGGTGGCGCAAACGGTCGGTGACAAGTGGCTGGTGACCGAAGGTCTGCAAGCCGGTGACAAGGTGATCGTGGAGGGTCTTCAGAAGATCCGTCCCGAAGCCCCGGTCAAACCCGTCAGTGTCGGTGCGGCCAAGGAAGCCCCGGCCGCTACGGCACCTGCGCAAAAAGCCAAGTAAATCAAGCGTTTTAAATAAATGACTGACGATGCGACGCCCGAAGTGTGTCCGTCGTCAGCCCCAGACCTCTATCTGCCAGACCTCCATCTGACTGCATCCGTTCCTGCAAAGGCACCGTCATGATCTCGCGTTTCTTTATCCATAGACCGATCTTCGCCTGGGTGGTGGCCATCGTCATCATGATGGCGGGCCTTCTGTCCATCGCCAACCTGCCGATTGCCCAGTATCCGCAGATCGCCCTGCCGCAGGTGTCGGTCAGTGCCTTCTATCCGGGCGCTTCGGCCAAGACGGTCGAAGACTCGGTCACCCAGATCGTCGAGCAGCAGATGAAGGGCATTGACGGCCTTTTGTACATGAACTCGACCTCGGACTCGAGCGGGGCGGCCTCGATCACCCTGACCTTCAAGGCGGGGACCGATCCGGACATCGCGCAGGTTCAGGTGCAGAACAAGCTGCAATCGGCCACGCCGCTCCTGCCGCAGGAGGTGCAGCAGCAGGGTCTGACGGTGGCCAAGGCGACCTCCAGCTTCCTGATGGTGGTGGGCCTCTATTCCGAAGACCCCAATGTCTCCGAACATGATCTGGGCGACTACATGTCCTCGACCCTGGTCGATCAGCTCAGCCGCGTCGATGGCGTCGGCACCATCCAGAACTTCGGGGCTCAGTACGCCATGCGTATCTGGCTCGATCCGGCCAAGCTGACCAGCTACAGCCTGACGCCGACCGACGTGATGAACGCCATCCGCGCCCAGAACACGCAGGTCTCCGCCGGGCAACTGGGCGGTCTGCCCGCCGTGAAGGGCACGGTGCTCAACGCCACCATCACGGCGCAGTCGCGTCTGACCCGCATCGAGCAGTTCCGCACCATCATCCTCAAGAACACCTCCGGCGGGGCCGTGGTGAAGCTGGAGGACGTGGCACGCGTCGAACTGGGGGCGCAGCAATATACCGGCACGGTGAAGTTTAACGGTCGTCCCGCGACCGGGGTCGCCATCAGCCTGGCCACCGGAGCCAATGCGCTCAATACCGCCAATGCGGTGAAGGCCAAGATGGCCGAACTGGAAAAGAACTTCCCCAAGGGCTACCACTACGTGGTGCCGTTTGACACGACGCCGTTTATCGAGCTGTCGATCCATGAGGTCGTGAAGACCCTGATCGAAGCCGTCGTGCTCGTCTTCGTCGTCATGTTCCTCTTCCTGCAAAACTGGCGCGCCACCATTATCCCGACCATCGCCGTGCCGGTGGTGTTGCTGGGAACGTTTGGTGTGCTGGCCGCCTTTGGCTATTCAATCAATACCCTGACCCTGTTCGGGTTGGTGCTGGCCATTGGGCTGCTGGTCGATGACGCCATCGTCGTGGTCGAAAACGTTGAACGCGTCATGCACGAAGAGAAGCTGCCACCCATGGCCGCGACCATCAAGTCGATGGAGGAAATCACCGGGGCGCTGATCGGCATTGCGCTGGTCCTGTCGGCGGTGTTCATTCCCATGGCCTTCTTCGGCGGGTCGCAGGGCGTCATCTATCGCCAGTTCTCGATCACCATTGTTTCGGCCATGGTCCTGTCGGTGGTCGTGGCCCTGATCCTGACGCCGGCCCTGTGCGCCACCCTGCTGAAGGCTTCGGACGCTGAACATCAGGACAAGAAGGGCTTTTTCGGCTGGTTCAACCGCAACTTTGACCGCATGGCCAATGGCTACCGCAACACGGTGGGCAAGATCCTGGGGCAGGGCGGTCGTTACATGATCGTCTTCGCGGTGATCGTCGGCCTGATGGCCTTCCTGTTCACCCGCATCCCGACCTCCTTCCTGCCGGAAGAAGATCAGGGGATCATGTTCTCGCTGGTGCAACTGCCGCCGGGGGCCACGGATGAACGCACCAGTCAGGTCATGGATCAGGTCGGCGCGCACTTTGCCAAGGACCCGGCTGTGGAGTCGAACTTTACGGTCAGTGGCTTCTCCTTCGCCGGTGTCGGTCAAAATGCCGGTATGGCCTTCGTCCGCCTCAAACCCTTTGAGGAACGCAAGTCGCCGGACCTGAAAGCCCCCGCTGTCGCCGGGCGCGCCATGGGTGCCTTCAGCCAGTTCCGTGACGCCATGGCCTTTGCCATCGTGCCGCCGGCGGTGTCCGAACTCGGCAACTCCTCAGGCTTCGACCTTCAGTTGAAGGACGTCGGGGGTCTGGGCCACGAAGCCCTGCTCAATGCCCGTAATCAGGTGCTCGGTATGGCGGCGCAGAACCCGTCGCTGATGGCCGTGCGTCCCAACGGCATGGAAGACACGCCGGAACTGAAGCTTGACATTGATCAGGTCGCCGCCGGTTCGATGGGCGTAAGCCTCAGCGACGTCAATGCCACGCTTTCGACCGCGATGGGCGGGGCCTATGTCAACGATTTTATCGACCGCAACCGCGTGAAGAAGGTCTATGTGCAGGCCGATGCCCCCTTCCGCATGAAGCCGGAGGATCTGAACCAGTGGTATGTGCGTAATAATCAGGGTCAGATGGTGCCTTTGTCGGCCTTCACGACCGCGCACTGGGCCTATGGTTCGCCGCGACTGGAACGCTATAACGGCGCGCCGTCGATGAATATTCAGGGTATGGCCGCGCCGGGCAAGTCGTCGGGTCAGGCCATGGCCGAGATGGAGAAGATCATCGCGCAACTGCCCCCCGGCATCAGCTACGAATGGACCGGCCTGTCGCTTCAGGAGAAGCAGTCCGGGGCCGAAGCGCCGATGCTCTACGCCCTGTCGATCTTTGTCGTCTTCATCCTGCTGGCCGCCCTCTATGAGAGCTGGTCGATCCCGGTGGCCATCGTTATGGTCATTCCGCTGGGCGTGCTGGGGGCGCTGATTGCCACCCTGTTGCGCGGCCTGTCGAACGACATCTATCTTCAGGTGGCCTTGCTGACGATCATCGGCCTGTCGGCGAAGAACGCCATCCTCATCGTCGAGTTTGCCAAGCATAACCACGAAAACGGCATGAATCTGATCGACGCCACGCTTCAGGCCGCCCGCGTCCGCCTGCGCCCGATCATCATGACGTCGATGGCCTTCACCTTCGGTATCCTGCCGCTGTTCTTCGCCGATGGCGCGGGGTCGGGCAGCCAGAACGCCATCGGTACGGGTCTGGTCGGCGGTATCCTGTCGGCCACCTTCCTGGCGGTGTTCTTTATCCCGCTTTTCTTTGTCATCATTGAAAAGATGTTCAAGGCGGACGAAAAGCACCTTAAGACTCTGGCGGCGGAGCGTGAAGCTCTGGCGGCGCTGGAACAGTCGCGTCACAACCGTGAGGACCACTAATGACACGCTCTCTTAAACTCGGTCTGATGCTCCCGGCCACGGCTCTGGTCCTCAGCGCCTGTACGCTGGCCCCGAAATATGAGCGCGGCACCCTGCCGGTGGCCGATCAGTTCCCGACGCCGGCCACGGCGCAGGGAGAGTCGGCGGAAACCCTGCCGTGGCAGAAGGTCTTCCTCGACCCGCGTCTGCAAAGCGTCATCTACGAGGCGCTGGTCAATAACCGCGACCTGCGCATCGCCACGCTGAACGCCGAGCGCGTGCGCGCCCAGTACAGCGTGCAGCGCGCCAGCCTGTTCCCCGGCGTCAATGGCACGGTCAGTGGCCGCCGCGGCGATACCGGCACCGGTACGGACACCGAGTCCTACAGCGCCGACATCGGGGCCTCATGGGAGCTGGACCTGTTCGGGCGCGTGCGGTCTTTGAGCAATGCTGCGCTCAATACCTATTTCGCCTCGGCCGAAAACCAGAAGGCGGCCAAGGTGTCGCTGATCTCGTCTGTGGCCACGGCGTGGCTGACTCTGGGCGCCGATCAGGAGCAGTTGCGCCTGTCGCGTGAGACCCTGCGTCTGCGCGAAGAGAGCCTGTCCCTGACGCAAAAGCGCTTTGACCTCGGGGCCACCGACGCGCTGGGCCTGCGTCAGGAGCAGACCCTGACCGAACAGGCGCGCGCCGATGTGGCGCAACTGGAAGCGCTGGTGCAGCAGGACAAGAACGCCCTGCGCCTGCTGGTCGGCGTGGAGGTCGAAGCCGCCAACCTGCCGAATGCACTGCCGGAAAACGCCGTGCTGAGCGACCTGCCGGTCGGCCTGCCGTCGGAGGTGCTGCTGAAGCGTCCGGACGTGGTGGCCGCCGAGTTTGATCTCAAATCGGCTAATGCCAATATCGGAGCGGCCCGCGCCGCCTTCTTCCCGCGCATCTCGCTGACCGGTGCGGTGGGCAAGGCCTCTACGGACCTCAACAACCTGTTTGACGGGGCCGATACCTGGAGCTTTGCGCCGTCGATCTCGGTGCCGATCTTCGCCGGCGGGGCCAATATCGCCGGGCTGGAAAGCTCGAAAAAGGCGCGGGATATTGCGCTGGCGACCTACGAAAAGTCGATCCAGACGGCGTTCCGCGACGTGGCCGATGCCCTGGCTGTGCGCTCGACCATCGACACGCGCCTGACGGCCCAGACCCGCGTGGTCGAAGCCGCCAGCGAGACCGAAGCCCTGTCGCGCGCCCGCTTCGATCGTGGTGTGGACTCGCGCCTGACCCTGACCGACGCCCAGCGCACCCTCTATGGCGCGCAGCAGGGCCTGATCACCACGCGCCTGACGCGGGCTCTGAACCTGACGCGGCTTTACGCGGCCACGGGCGGTGGTCTGCAATAGATTTATTGCGACGCTTTGCGCTTTGACCGCCTGAGGGAACCGGAATATCGTTCTCTCAGGCGGTTTTTTGTATGATCTCTCTCAATCCCCATCTTACCCTGACGGTTCAGTCTCTGGGCCATGAGGCGCAGCCCCTGATCATTGTCGATGAGGTGCTCAGCGATCCGCAGGCCCTGATCGCCGAAGCCGATGGGGCGGCCTTTCGCACGCCCGCGCCCGGATCGCGTTATCCCGGCCTTAATGCCCCTTTGCCACAGACCTATAAGACGCTGGTGGCGACGGAGCTTCTGCCGCGCCTGTTGCCGCATTTTGGTGTGACGCCGCAGCCTTTACCGCTGTTTGGCTTTTTCGGTGTGGCCACGCAGGCCCCCGACGCCATGGACGTGCGGCAGGCCGCGCCGCATATCGACGCCTTCAGCCTCAACAGCTTTGCCAGCGTGCATTACCTGTTTGAGGGGGATCTGGGCGGCACGGCCTTTTTCCGCCATCGGGCCAGCGGGCACGAGCTGATCACCCCCAGCCGCAGCTATGGCTTTGAGCGCGCCAAACGGCTGGAACTGGATGGTTTTGAGGGTAGCGGCGAAGCGGCACGGGCGCAGTTTTTTGAGCCCATTGCCGCTATTGAACCGCGCTTCAACCGGCTGATCTTTTATCGGGCGGGACAAATCCACTATGGTCAGGTGCAGGCCAGCAACCCGCGTCGCCTGACGGCCAATCTGTTCTTTGGTATCCGATAGCTACCGCTTTTGGCCTTATTTAAAGGCCGCCGCGATCTCGGCTTTCAGCGCTTTCAGCCGTTCGGGGGTCAGTTCGCCATAGGCTCCGCGGGCCTGAGCCGGCAGGTGCGCCATGGCCGCCTCGCTGTCGCCAAAGATAAACAGCTCAAACATGTGACGCCAGACGGCCTTCTGTTCGTCCGGCAGGTCCCTCAGCGCCACCAGCGCCGCCTTGAAGGCCAGTCGGGGCAGGGGCCGGGTGGCGTCTGCGTCGTTCCACCAGTAATTGACGAGGGCATTGAAGGGGGCCAGAGACTGCACCTGATGCCACCAGCCATAGGGGATGTATAGCGCATCGCCGGGATCCAGTTCGGCGACCTGCGCGCTGTCCAGTGCCGCCCGCAGCCGGGGCCAGCGCGCGAAATCCGGGCTGCGGATGTCGGGCAGGCTGAGCGGTGCGCCGCCGGGGGTAAAATCGTCCGGGCCGGGGTAGAGATTGGCCTGCTGATCCGGTGGGAACAGGGTGAAGCGGCGGCGTCCGGCCACGACGCAGGCGATATTGCGCATCAGGTCGTAATGGGTCTGTGTGGCCACA
>NZ_JAIWNX010000224.1 GCF_020217185.1 Asticcacaulis sp. | reverse complement strand
TGGGTGCCCAGCCACAGGCGCGGCTGGACCTGCGGCGGCAGCAAGGGCATCGCGTGCGCCTCGGCAAAGCGCGGCAGGTAGGTTTCGGTGGGCAGGGACTGCACGTAATAGCCGCTGCCGTCGGTCGGCGGGGAGAGCAGCCTTGGCCAGATGTCTTCGAGCCATTGCGGCGTGGTGCGGAAATTCACGCCGGTCAGGCTGGCGTCATAATGACAAAGCCCGTTCGCTTCGGGGGGCAGGATGGACAGCGGCACCTTCAGTCCGGCATCGAGATCGGCCAGCAGCGCCGTGACGGCCTGATCCGATTGCCGGGCTGCGGCCACGATGGGCCAGTCGGCCACCAGTTGCTTCAGGACAACCGGTTGCGCTGCCGCCTGCACGCCCGCAAAGGCCTCCGCCGTCACGGACTCTATCGTGCGGACGGGTGTCATCCGGCGCTGGCCATGCGCATCTTCAGATCGGCGGAGGGCGCAAAGCGGCGCACATAGTCTTCGTGGCGGGGCAGGCTGTCGGCACGGCTTTCCAGCATCTTGCGCCAGCGGCTCATATGCAGACGCAGATCGGCGGCTTCGATCGTCTCCACGATTGGGTGACTGGTCTTGGGCAGCAGGCCCTGCCCCATCATGACCGCCAGCCAGCTCGTCTCGCGGAACAGCTCCGGTTCGCGCGCGATCAGCAGTGCGGTTTCGCGGAACATCTCCAGCCGCTCTTTCAGGCTGTCCGGCATCTCCATGGCCTGCACCCAGCGCCAGAAGGGCGTATCGTCGCGTTCGCTGATCTTGTAGTGGGCGATCAGGAAGTCCTTGATATTGTTGTAATCAAACAGGACGTCGCGATTATATTGCGCCACGACGGAAGGCACGATCCCCGTCCTGGGGAAGAGGGAGAGCAAGCGGGTAATGCCCGATTGCACCAGATGGATGGCCGTCGATTCCAGCGGCTCAAGGAAGCCAGAGGCCAGACCCAGGGCCACTACGTTTTTGTCCCACACGCGCTTGCGGTGACCGGTGACGAATTTCAGCAGGCGCGTCTCGGCCAGAGGCGCGCCGTCGAGGCAACCGAGCAGTCGCGTTTTGGCGTCTTCGACGCTGAGGAACTGATCGGAGAAGACATAGCCGTTACCGGTGCGGTGTTGCAGCGGAATCCGCCACGTCCAGCCCGCTTCGCGCGCTGTGGCACGAGTATAGGGCGTGATGTCGGCGACGCGTTCACAGGGCACGGCCACGGCGCTGTTCATCGGCAGCCAGCGCGACCAGTCTTCGTAGCCGCAGTTCAGCGTCCCTTCGATCAGCAGGCCGCGGAAACCGGAGCAGTCGATAAACAGATCGCCTTCAAGGCGGCGGCCATCGGCGGTGACGACCGCCGTCACAAAGCCGCTTTCGGGGTGCTGTTCGACGCTGACGATGCGGCCTTCGTGGCGTGTGACGCCGCGTTCAGCGCTGTAATTGCGCAGGAATTTGGCATAAAGCACGGCGTCGAACTGAAACGCATAGTTCAGACCGGGCTTGTCGCCTTCGGCCGCCAGATGCCCGAAGCGCCCCTTATAGGCGGCGACGGTTTCCAGATTGAACTGCGTATAGTCGTAGTCACCGCCCCGGCGGCGCCAGTCGGCCAGCCAGTAGTGATGGAAGGGGAAGCTTTCGATTTCCCGACCGCTGTGGCCAAAGGGGTGGAAATAGCTGTGCCCTTTGGCGCGCCAATCGACGAACTCGATCCCCAGCTTGTAGGTGGCGTTGGTTTCACGCACGAAGGTGGCTTCGTCGATCCCCAGCAGGTCATTGTATTTGAGGATGGGCGGGATGGTGGCTTCGCCCACACCGACAATGCCGATTTCCTCTGACTCGATCAGATGGATATCGAGCGACTCCCCCAGTGTTTTGGCCAGGGCAGCGGCGGCCATCCATCCGGCGCTGCCGCCCCCAACGATCACAATCTTCCTGATGGTCTGTTGCATCCGATAAACCCTATACAGTGGCTGCCCGTGAGACGGCATCCGGGGTGGGCATGGCCTCGACCTGCTTGCGCACATAGCCGAGGACCGTTTGAAAATGGCGGATCAGTTCGGGTTCCGCAAGCTGATCGGCGCGCACATCATGGGCCGCAGGCAACAGCCCGTGGCCAAGGCCCGCGGCGATCCACCACGCCTCGTCGAAGGTTTCGTCATCGTATACCGGCAGGTGACCACAGGCGGCAAACACCTCGCGCTTATAGGCCAGTTCCGGCGGCAGGCTGACGCTGCGCAGATGGTCCCAGACCGGCTGATCGCGGCGTTTGTTGAGGCTGTAGAGCCAGATCTGCGCATCGCGCAGACGGTCATAGGCCTGACCTACGGTGCGGTTGTACACGGCGCTTTCCAGCCCGGACGTATCCAGCGGGAACAGGGCCGTCAGGTGCGACAGACCGAGCAGCAGGGCGGGCATCCGCGCGCTGCCCAAAGGATCGAGCACGGCGGCGGCTTCGCCCAGCCCGATGACATTGCCCGACCAGGCCGGGCGGCGGCCTGCTTCAAAGGGTGTCACCGTCGCCTGCGGATGCAGGCTCATCTTCACCACCATGGCCGCCGTTTCAAAGGCCTCATCGTCAGACAGCTCGTCGCGGGTGTAGACCTGTTGCACAGCGGTATAGTCGCGCAGCGGGAACAGTCCGGCCCAGCCTGAGCGGAAGGCGGTGATCTGCGCATAGGCCGGAAGCGGCGCTGCGGGGGCGGCATAGGTGGTCAGCAGGCGGTCAAAGGGCAGCCATTGCCGCCACGAGGTAAAGCCTGTCTCCGGCATCTGGCTGAGCAGACGCGCGTCGCTGCCGGTGGTGTCGATAAACAGATCGCCTTCTACCGTTTGCCCGTCGGACAGGACCACGGCGGTCATCTCAGGGCCCTTCACGACGGGGGACACGTGCGCGGCGGGCAGATGCCGCACCCCGCGCTTGATCGCCACCTGCCGCAGCATTTCGGCGTAGGGGGCGGCGGGCAGGTGAAACCCGCGATCGGCGTCGGCAAAGCCGCTGAGGTCGGCCTCGGGGGTCAATAGACGCCCCTGCTTGGCACAGGCGGCATTGATGGCGAAATCCTCAAACGCCACGTTCATGCCGGAGGCGCGGGCGCGCAGCCACAGATGATGGAAGGGCACGTTGTGCAGGGCCACGCCTGTGCTGGAATAACCGACAAAGACCGGTGGCGCGGTCTTGGCCCAGCCCACATATTGCTGACCCAGCGTGAAGGTCGCGCCCAGCGCCCGCATCAGCACCGCTTCCTCCAGCCCCAGACGGGTGTGGAAGCCGGCCTGACTGCCCAGCGTCGGCAGCACCTCACCGGGGCGCAGCAGCGACGGCAGTTCGACGGCAGTAAAGCTCAGATCGCTGCGGGCAAAGGTGCGTTGCAGTACCGCAGCGGTCAGCCACAGGGCCTCGTCGCGGCCGACGATGACGACGGTGCGCACCGGTCGGACGGGGGTATCAGTCATGGGAAATCCCGCTGTTCGGATCGTAGCAATGGGCGGCCACAAACTCGGCGTGTGAGGGCAGAACGGCCAGATTGCTGTCGATCTTGCGTTTGAGGTCTTTCAGATAGCCCGTCAGGGCCTCTTCGCTTAGGCCATCGGCCTGCCGGTCGTAGGCTTGCGGCATGACGTCCTGCCCCATGAAGACCGCGATCCAGCTTGCCGGGGAAAACAGGCCATCCTTGTACTGCTGAACGTGGCCGCGGTGGCGGAACAGCGCCATCTTTTCCTTCAGGCTGTCCGGCACAGGCATGGCGCGCACATAGTCCCACAGCGGGCCCTGGCTCGCCGAATTGGCGTGGTAATGCAGGATCAGGAAGTCACGCACCCGCTCATATTCTATGTCGATCAGGCGGTTGAATTCACGCGCCAGCGCCGGGTCAAAGCGCGTATCCGGCATCAGGCGCATCAGGAAGGTCAGGGCGATCTGCGACAGGTAGATGCTGGTCGATTCCAGCGGCTCCAGGAAACCGGAAGCCAGACCGAGGGCGATGACGTTTTTGTGCCACGACGCCGTGCGGCGGCCGGCCTGAAAGCGCAGCAGGCGCGGCTCGGCCTGAGCGGGGGCATCGAGCGCGCCCAGCAGCACCTCACGCGCACGCTCTTCGGTGGTGAAGCGGCTGGAAAACACATAGCCATTGCCGGTGCGATGCTGAAGCGGGATGCGCCACGTCCAGCCAGCCTCGCGGGCGGTGGCGCGCGTATAGGGCGTCAGGTCATCCGTGCGTTCGCACGGCACGGCCAGCGCCCGGTCGCACGGCAGCCACGGCGTCCAGTCTTCCCAGCCTAAATTCAGCGCCTGACCGGCGATGACGGCGCGAAAACCGGAGCAGTCAATAAACAGCTCGCCCCCCACGCTTTCACCGCTGGCCAGGGTCAGGCGTTCGACAAAGCCGGTTTCGGCGTTCTGATCGACGCCGGTCACCTGTCCTTCGATGCGCTGCACGCCGCGCGCCTCACACCACTGGCGCAGATAGCGGGCATAGAGGACCGCGTCGAAATGGTAGGCATAGGCGTAGGCGGAACGGATCGACTTGGGGTCTTCCACCGGAAAATCGAAGCGGTTTTCGCGCGCCAGCCGGATGGGGAAGGCATAGTCCTCTATGGCGCCGGGGTCCATGAAGGTGCGCGCCTTCAACCACAACTGATGGAAGGGGATGCCGCCGGCCGACTGACCGTGGACGCCAAAGGGGTGGTGATAGCTGCCCGATGTGCCCCAGTCGCGGAATTCGATCCCCAGCTTGAAGGTCGCGTTGGTGGCGCGCATGAATTCGGCTTCATCAAGGCCAAGCCAGGTGTTGAAATCGCGAACCTGCGGCAGGGTGGCTTCGCCCACGCCGACAATGCCGATCTCTTCGGACTCGATCAGGCGGATCGTGCAGGCATCGGGCGTGAAGGCGCGGCTCAGCACCGCCGCCGCCATCCAGCCGGACGTGCCGCCGCCCAGTATGGTGATGTTACGAATGGGGGTCATCCCTGCTTCCCCTTTTAGCTTCTGATGGATGGGGTCTTTTTCAGTAAGGCAATCTTAGACCGCATTTTGAAAACTGTGAGGCCCCTTTTGGATAAAAAAGCGCGTCACTGTGTCTCATCCGCGGAAAAGAACTGGCCCAGATAAAAACAGGACGCACCACGTGTGATGCGTCCCGCAAGGGTTTCCGTGAATGACGGAGGGAGAGGCGCGCAAAGGTCGTAACCGCTGCGCGGGAGACAGGTTGTCCGGGAAAGAACGCCTCCCGGACAACCTCATCCTACCGTTTGGAACGGTGCACCGATCAGAACTTCAGGCGAACCTGAGCCTGAATGCGGCGATCGTTCTGGAACCAGGCGTTCGGCAGCAGCAGGCGTGTATCGTTCGGGCTCGAATTGGTCGGGCCGTCAACCTGTTGCAGAAGAACGGTTTCGGTGTTGAGAAGGTTGGTGCCTTCGATCGACATTTCCACGTGATCATTGAAGCGGTAGGCCAGACGGGCATCAAGGAAGCCCGCCGACTTTTGCCAGATCGGCAGAGCGATACAGCAATCCTGCGAGGTCACGAGATACGACGAGCGCCAGTTGTAGGCCAGACGCGCCGACCAGGCACCCTTTTCGTACATACCGACCAGGTTGAACGTCTTGTCAGACAGACCTTCCAGCGGCAGGTCGATAAAGGAGTTGGCCGCCACCGAGGTACCGCCACCGGTTTGACCGGAGGTGCCGTCACCCGAGTTCACCACGACGTTCGACGACTTGATGCCCTTGTTGTTGAGCATGGTGTAGTTGAAGTCGATACCGAGGCCGTTCCACGGGGAGGGCAGGTTGTCGAAGAAGCGCTTATAGGCCAGTTCCCAACCCTTGATCGAGCCACCGTCACCATTGACCGGACCACGCATACGCACCGAGCGGGTCACGCCCTGATTGGTGAAGTCGCGGAAGTAGGTGCCGTAGGTGATGTAGTCGTGGAACTGCTTGTAGAACAGCGAGAAGGTGAACGATCCGGTCGAGGAGAAGTAGTTTTCGAACGACAGGTCGAACTGATCCGCCGTCACCGGCTTCAGGTAGGGGTTCTGGGCATCACCGGTATAGGTCATGACGACCGACTGGATCTGACCGGCAGAATTACACACAAGACCCTTGCCACAGACGCGATCCGCTTCGTTGGGCAGCGCCGCATTGATCGAGGTGTAGGCCTTCAGATTGCCGATATCCGGACGCGACATGGCGCGCGAAGCGGCCACACGCATATACCAGGTATCATCCAGCGTGATGCGCGCGTTGAAGCTCGGCAACCAGTTCTTGTGCGTGATGCTGTTCACCGCAAGATTGGTGTTGATGGTCATGAAAGACCGGTCAGCGGCCGAAACGTAGTAGCTGTAGTTGACTTGGGTGACCGGCGAACCGTCAGGGTTAAGCAGCGGTGTACCACCGGGGCCCATCACCGGAGACGTCGCCGTGGCCGCGTAGGCAAGCTGGTTACCGAAGTTAATACCACCCGTGCTCTCGTTCTTCGTTTCCACGTAACGAACGCCGATATTGCCGGTAACCGGGAACTTGTCGAACAGCAGGGCATCATCACCACCGAACTTCAGCTGAAGATAGGCGGCATTGGTGATTTCAGACACCTCGGCGATTTCCGCCGGGCGGAAGCAGCGGGAGTCAACACCTGCGCGCTTGCAGACCGGTTGCCAGACATTGGTGCCGCCCGCCGGGTAAACCGTCGCATTAAAGGTATTGGCGAGCCTCGTCTGATCCTTCAGCAGGTCCATATTCAGATAGACCGCCGTATTGGCATTGGTCAGACCGCCACCATAGAAATCTTCGTCGAAGGAACGAACGCCATAGGCATTTTTGTCCGGGAAGCGTGAACCGGTGATGAAGTAGTCATTCCAGTTGGCGTAGCTGGTCCAGGTGTTTACGACGTTGGCCCAGTTGTAGGTAGACCAGCGCACCGTCTGCTCGCGCTCGGCATGACGCACACCGAACTTCAGCATATTCAGCCACGGCGAGTCGAAGCTGTAAGCCGCATCCGCGCGCACGGCGAACTCATTACCATCCGAGTCCGTGATGTGATCCATCAGGTCGTTCAGGCGGTAGTTTTCCGGATTGGCAACGCCACCATCAACCAGATTGAAGCTCGTGGCCTTGGCCAGCGTGAAGGTCGGGTGTTCACCCGTCATATCCCAGGTGACATCGGCAAAGGTCGAAAGCGTGCCAGAGATATCGTAGTTGGTCTGAATGGCATCGACATACTGAACATCGAAGCTGGTGAACAGCTTGTCGGTGACCTGCCACTTCAGGTTAAACGAGGCGTCCTTGGTGTCGTTGACGCTGTCGCTGAAGCGGGTCGAGGTGGCATAGGCCGTACCCCGTTGCGAACCGCCGCAGCTTTCCCATGCGTAACAGGCGAGGTAGTTGTTAGGAGCGGTGGCCTTCGGGTTATTCTGCGTCTGACCATACCAGACTTCGGCCGATTGAAGCAGCGTACCCTTTTGCAGGAAGCCATTGGAATCGAAGGTGCAGGTGGTGCCGGTCTTGCACTGGGTTTCGTTGGGGCTGGTCGAGAAGTACTCGATATCCTTGGCCCACATGTCGGTGCCGGCGTTGGCGGTCGAGACGTACTCTTCCCACTTTTCCTGCTTCTTAGACTGGTTGTACTGGAAGGTGGCGGTCATATTACCGTCATTGCTCTTCCACTGGGCGGCAAAGGCCACACCGTCGCGGACGCGGTTATAGATATTGTCGCGCAGCGAAATCGAGGTCGGGTAGTAACGCTTGGCCTCAGTGCCCCAGGTCGCCGCATTCGATTGGATCGCCATACGACCCAGTTGCACGCCTTCCGAGTTGGTGAAGACTTCCGAGTGCGCGGCGTTGATCATCACGCCGAATTCACCCAGCTCCGTGTCCCAACGGTCGGCATAGATGCCCGACACCGAAGCGGCGCCCTTACCGACGAGATCGCCGTAGGTATATTCAGCGGTCGCGGCCAGCACGCGGCCCTTCTGGTCGAACGGCAGGCGGGTACGCAGATTGACCGTACCGGCGATACCGCCTTCGATCAGCTCAGCCGTCTGGTTCTTATAAACGTCCACGCCGCCCATCAGTTCCGGCGACACGTCCGACCACGACAGGCCGCGGTTGGAGTCGGCGGTGAAGATGTCGCGGCCGTTGAATTCCGAACGCACCTGTTGCAGACCGCGGACGACGACGCCCGACGGTTCAGCCGAGAAGTGCGCGGTGTCGCCGGTGGCGGCGAAGCGGTTGACCGTGATGCCGGCCACGCGCTGAAGTGCTTCGGCGACCGACTTGTCCGGGAAGGCCCCGATGTCATTGGCCGTGATCGAATCGACGACCGTGTCGGCGTTCTTCTTGATCTGCTGGGCGCTCTGCAAGGCCTTGCGCGCGCCGACGACGACGACTTCCTGCGGCTCGCCTTCGGCAGGCGCGGTCTGCGCCTGTGCCGCGCCGGCCATAGCCACGCCGGCGGAAATCAGAAGCGCCATAGCCGAAACGCCGTGCTTCAACTTAACTGTCATGTGTTCAAGTCCTCCCTGACCGCTCTTCATCTCAAAAAAGATTTCGGGGAGGCAAACAGCACAAAGGCGTCATTGCGCCTTGTGCACCTACTCTGGTGAGCTTCCCGAAACCTGCATCCACTTTTTTATTGCCCGCCAGTCACACGACCAGACGGGATTACACCACAGGCCTATGCCTGACAGCGCTGACAATTACAGAATTATATCAACTCTGCGATTTTGAAAACGCATTAAACCAATTTGATTTCAAAATTATTGACCAGCGTTGTCATGCGATTTCGGCCTTTAGCGACCGTTAGGCAAAAAAACTATTAAATACATTTGCTTGCGTTGCAATAGCGTTGATATATTTTGCAACACGGGTAACACGGGTGTGCTTTTTGTGTCGCATTCATTTTTTTCAGTTAAGCCAGAATGCCCACATTTTGAGCGATAAAAAGCCGCACGGCCTTGACTTGCGGGGGTAGCGCGGTCGAATCTCCACGCCCTTACATGGGTATTCAGGAGGCCGGATGAGCCGCGAAGTGGAGGCACTGAAAGCCGGAGATGAGGCTGAGATACGGGCGCGTATCCGCCGGGCGACCGCGCCGTTTGTGGTGCGTGGTCTGGTGGTGCAATGGCCGGCGGTTCAGCGGGCCCGCGAAGGCGTGGCGTCGCTGGCGGCCTATCTGCAAGGGCTCGACAACGGACGCCCCGCCGGGGTTCTGACGGCCAGTGCGCACCTGAAAGGGCGGTTCGGCTACACGCCCGATCTTGAGGCCCTGAACTTCAGTCACGCGCAGCAAACCCTCTCCGAAGTCATGGCGACGCTGGTGCGCCTGAGCGGCCATCCGATGCCGCCGGGCCTCTATCTGCAATCGGCGCCGGCCCGCGACCATGCGCCTGAGTTCGCCGCGCAAAACCCCATGCCCTTGCTGCCGCCAGAGATCGGGCCGCGTCTGTGGGTCGGCAATGCGACGCGGGCGGCGCTGCATAATGACCACGACCTCAACCTGGCCTGTCTGGTGGCCGGGCGGCGGCATTTCCTGCTGTTTCCGCCGGAACAGGTGGGTAATCTGTATATAGGCCCTCTGGGTTACACGCCCTCCGGGCGGCCGATCAGCATAGCCGACCTCGATACGCCAGATTTCGAGACCTTCCCGCGCCTGCGTGAGGCCTTTGAACACGCGCAGAGCGTGACGCTGGAGCCGGGGGATGTCCTGTTTATCCCGCGCTACTGGTGGCATCAGGTCACGGCCGAAGGGCCGGTGGGCGCGCTGGCCAATTTCTGGTGGGGCGGCTATGCGAATCCGCTGGAAGACCCAGCGGTGGTGTTCAATCAGGCGCTGGGGATTATGGCCGGGTTGAGCGAGGCCGATCGGGCCTACTGGCGCGAAATGTTTCGGCTGCACATTGCCGACCCGCGCCCGGCGCATTTTGAGCACCTGCCCCCTGACGCGCGGCAGATGACCGAGGCGGAGCGTCGCGCGCTGGTCGTCAGTGTCGAGCAGGCCG
>NZ_JAIWNX010000223.1 GCF_020217185.1 Asticcacaulis sp. | reverse complement strand
TGCGCGGCTATGTATGTAAGTAGCCATAAAAAAAACGGCAGGCCTGCGGGCCTGCCGTTTTTTTTTATACTGACGTCTTACGCCTTGCGCGGCTTGCGGGCGGCCTGACGACCACCGGTGCCGAGGCCCATCTGCTTGGCAAGGTTGGAGCGCGCCGCCGCATAGTTGGGGGCGACCATCGGATAATCCTTCGGCAGGTTCCACTTGGCGCGGTATTCTTCGGGGCTCATATTGTACTTGGTGCGCAGGTGACGCTTCAGCGACTTGAACTTGCGACCGTCTTCCAGACAAATGATGTAGTCGTCCGAGATCGACTTTTTGATCGACACGGCAGGGGTCTTGGCTTCTTCGACCTTTGCTTCCGGTTCACCGGTCAGACCGCCCAGCGCCTTGTGCACCGAGTGAATCAGAGCGGGCAATTCAGATGCGGGCACCGAATTATTACCGACATAGGCGGTGACAATATCGACAACCAGATCGGTCAGCTTGTTTTGTTCTTCCATAACCAAGAATCCTTGTTACCTTTCCTTCCCCAAAACAGCAGTTTGCCCGCGAAGTCAACTGAGCTGACATAAAAAATTGAAATAAATGCCGATATGGCGAAGTTTCCAGTGCGTCAAACCCCGGATAATTGTGTTCACAATAGTATAGAGCAACGGACATTACTGCGCCGCAGTGTCTATCCTTGCGTGTAGCCGAAGCGAGGTTGACTTAAGGGAAGGCGCGGAGGCTCAATGCCGCGGTGCCTGTCCACGAAGCGGATTGGCACGGGCCGCGACGCCGTCGGGCAGGCGGACCTGATAGGGGCTCCATTCGGGGCGCGGGGTGGGGTAGTCGGTGGAAATATACTGCGCGCCCGACGCCAGCGCCTTTGTGAAGCGGCTGAGATCGTTGCGGCGCGCTTCGGTGGTCGAATCGTCAGCACGGGTGCGCACCACAAAGCCCGCCTTCACCGCCGCCTGAATGCGCTCAAACTGTTTCACCGGGTCGTTGAGGGTGAAGTAGGCGGCGTGATCGGCCGCTTCGGACACCGAATTGACGAAGACGGGCAGGCCCTCCAGCGAGGCGTGACCGCGCATATAGACGGCGACCTTTGCCGGACCTTCGTCCAGCGCGAAGAAGACCTTGCCGCGCGCCGCCTTGAGTGTCGGCCAGCCGCCGGCCATCGCGCCTTCGCGCAGGGTTTTGTGCGGACCGCGCACCTGATCCGGCGTGATCAGGCGCTCCGGCCCGAAGACCGAGCGGATTTCAGCGTCCAGCGCCTCAAAGGCCTGCGCGTCGTAAGCGAGTGGCGTCACGCCGCCGTCGAGGCTGGGGGCGCCATCCTTGGCATTCATCATGATCAGCAGGGGGACGTGATCAGGGTGAGCGTCGGACCAGTCGCGGATCTGCGTCAGGCACTGCACGAAGGTGTGGCAATGGCTGCGCACATCGGCATCGGGCATGTGCAACACCTTGAAGCCAGGCTTATCCATATCCGTGGCATCATAGGGTTCGCCGCTGAGCTGCGGCAGGCGCGGATGGGCATAGCGCCCGCCGTCCGGATCGTAGAGGAAGTCAATCTCAAGCTGACGCATCCCCAGATCGAGCTGCGTTGCCAGAGGCAGGTGGCCGTAGTCGAGCGCCTTCGCCCCCTGCGCATTGCGCGCGGCGATCAGGGCCAGTTCCTTCGGCGGAATGGCGATCTTGTAGCTATTGTGCGTGCCCACCGCCTGAAGGTCGTTCATATGCAGACCGGCGGTGGCCTTCGGTTCCAGTGACTGCGCACAGGCTATAGCGGGCAGGGCGGTCACGGCCGCGACAAGTGCTGCAACAGGCCACAGGTTGGGGCGACGGGTCATGGGTTCACCTTCTCGGTTGTCAAAAGCCTCTGTAGCGCCCGTACCACGCCCGCATGACAAAATGACGAGAAAACACAAGCGAACGGCGTTAGGTGGGGGGGTGTCATAAAACCGTATTTTTAGTGACAATACGCTTTCACAAATAAAACATACCTGCGCCTCAATCCGCCGCGTCCTCCCCCCTGCGGTGGCTATGGGAGCTATTTCATGTCTGTTTCGCAAAAGACGCTGCTGGCGGGGGTCGCCTGCGGCGTTCTCAGCCTGTCGCTTATCCACGCCGCGCCGGCCCTGGCGCAAACCGAAGAGGCCAACAAGGTGTCGCCTGCGGGCGAGGAGGCGCAAGAGGTCGTCGTGCGCGGCTTCCGCAAGTCGCTGGGTCAGGCCCGCGCCCTGAAGCGCAATTCGGATATCGTCTCCGACGTCATCGTCGCCGAGGATATGGCCAAATTCCCCGATCTGAACCTCGCGGAATCGCTGCAACGCCTGCCGGGCGTCGCCATCAACCGCGAAGGCGGCGAAGGCCGTCGCGTCTCTCTGCGCGGTCTGGGGCCGGACTTCACCCGCGTGCAGTTGAACGGCATGGAAGTGCTGGGCAATGTCGATTCGCCGATGGATTCGCGCGGTCAGACCTCGCGCGATCGCGCCTTCGACTTCAACCTGTTCGCCTCTGACCTGTTCAACAAGGTCGATGTGAAGAAGTCCTTCTCGGCCGAGCAGGACGAAGGCGGCATGGCCGGGACGGTCGGCCTTTATACGGCCAAACCGTTCGACTACAAGCCGGGCCTGAAGGGTGCCTTCTCGCTGCAAGGCGGCACCAACTCCAACACCGAAGACTTCCAGAAGCGCGGCGCGGCCATGCTGTCGTACAATCACGACGGCAAATTCGGCGCTCTGATCTCGGTCGCCTATGGTGAGCGCCAGACGCAGGAGCAGGGCTACAACACCTATGGTGCGGGTAATCAGAAGGCCCTTGCCGCCAATGTCAGCAAGCTGAGCGCCGCTGATCAGGCGCTGGCTACCGCCGGCCTGCTGGTCTTCCAGCGCGGTAACCGCCTGTCGGTGTGGGGTTCGGACCAGACGCGCCTTGGCATCACCACGGCCCTGCAATGGCGTCCGGTGGAAAACCTGACCCTGACGCTGGATGCGCTGCACGGGGAGTTCACCAACAAGCGTGACGAGCTACACCTGGCCACGCGAGCCAGCGTTGGTTCGACCGTCCTCGGCACGGCCATGACCCATTCGGGCATCCCGGCTTCGACGCAAAAGGCCCCCAGCCTGAATTCAATCCAGTACGATCAGTACTACAGCGTCCTCTATGCCGACGTCGATAATACGGTCTTCGCCACCGAAACCCGCCGTCAGAAGGCCGAAAACACATTTGACCAAATGGTTCTCACCGCCGACTGGCAGGTGTCGGACACGCTGAATATCAACGGTCATGTGGGCAAGGAAAAGTCCACCTACGACCTGCCCTATTCGGACAAGTTCTATATGGAAGCCTTTGGCGGCCTGATCACCGACTACACGCAGGACCCGTACTACGGCCGTAATACCTATAAGTGGGACACGACCGATCCGAACAACTACCGCGCCCACGAAATCGACTTTTTCAGCAGCTATCAGACGACCGAGCTGGAAAATGCCGAAATCAACGCCGCCTATGCCTATAGCGACAACCTGACCTTCAAGGCCGGTCTGTCCTATCGCAGCTTCGCCAATTCGGGCCGTCAGTACACCAATGACGACGTCCTGAAGTCGGAGTGGGAAAACGGCACCTGGGGCACGCGCCCGGACGACAAGGTCAACAGCTATTACAAGCTGTTCACCGGTCACAAAGACCAGTCGTGGGTCATCGCCGACTTTGACAAGGCCCTCAACTATTACGGCGTGACGCGCACTGTGAACTGGGTGCGCAATGCCGACTACAGTGTCACCGAAGACACCAATGCCGCCTATGCTCAAGTCGATTTCAAGGGCATGCTGGGGGGCCGTCCGGTGCGAGGGAACTTCGGTCTGCGCGGCTATGAGACGGAACTGACCTCCAAAGGCTTTATGGGGGAAACGATCAGGACGCCCGATCCGGTCGATCCGAAGAAAACGATCACGACCGTCAACACCAAACCGGTCACCACAGTGAAGACCTATTCAGGTACGCTGCCAGCCTTCAACATGGTGATTGAAGCGACCGACAATGTGCAGGTGCGTGTCGCCCTGTCCAAGAACCTCAACCGTCCGTCGCTGACGGCCTATGCCATGAACGGTACGGTCAGCAATGACACCACCACCAACACCATCACCGTCTCGACCGGTAACCCCAACCTCGAACCCTATACGTCGGACGAATACGATCTGGGTGTTGAATGGTACTTCGGTCGCGTCGGCATGGTCACCGGCGGTGTCTTCCATAAAGACATCGACAATCTGGTGGTGTCGAAGAAGGAAAATGATGTCTCCTACGCCTCGACCGGTCTACCGGAGGGCTTGAGTGCCGGGGTGACGGCCAACAGTGCGGTCAAGGAATATACACGTCCGATCAACCTCAATAACGTCAAGCTGACGGGCTTTGAGCTGAGCGGTCAGACGGACTTCGTCTTCCTGCCCGCGCCGTTCAACAATCTGGGCATGGTCGCCAACGTCACCTTTATCGACACCACGACGATCAATTCGGTGCAGGGCGTCGATGTCAAGGGGCCGCTGTGGGGCGTGTCTGACGTCAACCACAACCTGACCATCTATTATGAAACCGCCAAATGGGGCGCGCGCGTCTCCGAAAACTTCCGCTCGGACTATCCGATCGATGGCGGTGGCTTTGCCTCGACCACCTATGTGGACGCGGCCGCCTTCTGGCAGGTGACGCCCAGCCTGCGCCTGACGCTGGATGGTATCAACCTGACCGACGAGAAGGAAATCCAGTACAACAGCTTCTGGCCGGGCGGTAGTGCCGCGCGCGGCGCCAAGCGTCTGTGGAACACCACGACGTCGGGCCGCACGGTGTTTGTCGGCCTGAACTGGCAGTTCTGATCCGGCTTTCGGCTCTGAATCAACAGCCCCGGAGCGAAGGCTCCGGGGTTTTTTGTGCCGTTTTCACGCCGCCGTTTCGCTGAACGTATCCGCGCCGAGAATATCGCCCAGACGCTGCGGACGGCCCAGCAGATAGCCCTGAATCTGATCCACGCCCAGCGTGCGCAACAGGTCGCGCTGTTCATCGCTTTCCACCCCTTCGGCGACGATGGTCAGGCCAAAGGCGCGGGCGATCAGTATGGTGCTTTCGATGATCACGCGGCTCTGACCGCTCAGGTCGGCGACAAAGGACTGATCGATCTTGATGCCGCTGACATTGAGGTGACGCAGGCGCGACAGCGACGAATAGCCCGTGCCGAAATCGTCGATATGGATGTGCACGCCCAGCGCCTTGAGGTGTTTGATGGTGTGGCTGACCTGCTCGATATGGCCGTCGTCAAAGACGCTTTCGGTCACTTCGATCTCCAGACAGGCCGGCGAAAGGCCCGTGCGCGACAGGATCGACACCAGATGCAGGGCGAAGGTGTCGAGCGTCAGTTGCTTGACCGAGACATTGACCGCCACCTTGGCCGCGATCCCCTGACGGCGCCATTGGACGGCATCGGCGCAGGCGCGTTCCAGCACCCAGTTGCCGAGTGCCACGATACGGTCGGTATCTTCGGCCAGACGGATGAACTCGTCCGGGCGGATGGTGCCCAGCTCCGGATGGTCCCAGCGGCACAGGGCCTCATAGGACATAAGCGCGCCGGTGCGGGCGCAGACGATCGGCTGATAGGCAACGTACAAGGCGTCGCTGCCGATGGCTGCGCTGAGGGCGCGGCTGAGGTTGAAGCGGCGGCGCAAGCTTTCGGCAAAGGTCTCGTCAAAGGCCAGCGTCCGCCCGCGGCCGCTGCGCTTGACCTCGGTGGTGGCCAGATCGGCGGCGTGGACGATGTCCGAAAAGGTCTTGTCATGATCGGGATGGCAGGCCCAGCCGATACTGACCCCCAGCTTGAGATCGGTGCCTTCGATGTTCAGCGGGATATCGACGGCGCGCGATACGGCCTCTGACACCTCATCGACCAGCGCATTGACGTCGCCGGTGACCTGGCAGGCCAGAACGAACTCATCGCCACCCCAGCGGGCTAGTTTGGCCTGCGGCGGGGCCACGGACTCGATCTGCTGGGCGATGGCGGTCAGCACCTTGTCCCCGGCCTCGTGGCTCAGGGCGTCATTGACCTGCTTGAAGCGGTCGAGATCGAGGAAGAAGACGACGGTGCGGGTGTGGGGCTCGGCCTCGATCCGCTTCTGGTGCCAGTCGAACAGGCCGTATCGGTTGAACAGCCCGGTCAGCTTATCGGTATGGGCCAGCCGCGCCAGCCGTTCGGTGCGTTCGCTGACCTTGGCCTCCAGCACCTGATTGACCTCGCTGAGCTGTTTGATCAGGCTGAGATTGCGGTCTTCGAGGGTGAGATTGCGCACCAGCAGACGATGATTGCCACGCAGCGTGACCAGCATGACGCCTAAAAAGATCAGGCCCAGAAGGCCCAGGGTGCGATGCGTGTCGTCGTGGGTCAGGAGGGTCAGGGAGGCGGGCAGCAGCAGCAGACCAATATAGACGCTGCAGCCCCGCCGTGTAGCTGGCCTTCCAGAACTGATAATCGCTTTTGCGCCGCCAGTTGCGCTTGTCCTGATGAAAGCGCGCCCATGAGCCGCCGCGGATCAGGATGACCGTCACATGCACCACCACCCAGCCAGACAGCAGGGGATGGTTGGCTATGTCGAGCAGGAAGCTGGTGCCGATTACGCAGGCCAGATTGACCAACAGCATCGGTCCAAGCGTGCGATAGGCCTGACGCAACAGGTGCGGGTGATATGAAACAGGATGAAACAGGGTCGGCATAGGCAATCGGAAAGTAATTTACTTTGCCCATTGATAACATTGTCATGTTAACGAACCGAGAAGATACCAGTACCTCTTCCGTTAAAACCTACGACCCGGCCTTGATCGCCATGCTGAGGATCAGGATACCGATGGCGACGATCTGGGTACGCACGCGCCACTCCATCGCCTTGTTGAGCTTGGCGCCCGCTTCCTTGCCGTTCTGGGCAAAGGCGAACATGCCCATGATAAAGGTCGCCAGCACGACCAGCAGCGACAGTCCGATAGCGATATTGACGATGATATCCATAGCGTGACCTTTCGGGCGTACGGTAAAAGAGGCCCGGAAGGGGGACCGGACCTCTTTGCACACGAACCTTTATTTCGGCAAAACGACCTTGTCGATGACGTGGATGACACCATTCTTCTGATAGAGGTCGGTGGTGGTGACGGTGGCGACGCCGCCCGATTCATCGGTCAGCAGCACCTTGCCGCCCGACAGCGAGGCGACCAGCGTATCGCCGCTGACGGTGGTGATCGTATACTTACCATTATGGGCATTGATGGCGGCGATCAGGTCGGCGGCCTTCACCTTACCGGCGACGACGTGATAGGTCAGGACCTTGGTCAGCTTGGCCTTGTTTTCCGGCTTCAGCAGCGTCGGCACCGTGCCCTGCGGCAGGGCGTCGAAAGCGGTATTGGTCGGAGCAAACACGGTGAAGGGACCGGGACCAGACAGGGTGCCGACCAGATCGGCGGCTTTCACGGCAGCGACCAGCGTGCTGAAGTTCGGGTTACCGGCGGCGGTTTCAACTATGGTGGTGGTGGGCTTCTTGGCATAATCGCCAGCCACAGCAGCGGCCGGCAGGGTCAGGCTGGTGGCCAGCAGGGCGATGGTGAGCTTATGCAATAGATTGCGCTTAATCATGGGTTTAGTCTCCGTCTGTTGGGGGGATGCCGAACGTGGCGATAAACTCGAACTCAGAAGCGCTTCTGGATAACTATACGGCGGGTGGCGAAGTTTAGATTAGACAGCGCTACGGCTGACGCATCATCGGTTTGGCCCCCAAAGCGCGGGCAAGACGCGACAGGGCGGGACGCACGGGCAGGAAGGCGCGATAGGCGCGCTCAAGACACCACGCCACGCCGGGCAGGCGGGCCAGTCGCGCCAGCCAGCGCCAGCCGGGCACCTGCGACCAGATGGCGATGAAGGCCTGTGCTCCGGACAGCAGCGTGCCATCGGCCTGACGCACATGGAGCCGTTTCAGCGCCGCCTCACGCGGCAGATCGGGCTCAGGCGTCACCGCGTGGTCGGCCACATCGACAAAGCGCAGGGCCTCGCCCGCGCGCGTCGAATAGTAGCGGATTTCGGTGGAACAGAGAGCGCAGGAGCCGTCGAAATAGACAGTCAGGCCCTCGCGGCAGACCGTGCCGCAGGCGGCGATTTCGGGGGTGGGTGTGTCGGAGTCGTCGGTTGTCTGGGTCATGTGCGTTCTACGCACGAGACGGCTGTTTAGACGGGTTTACCGCACCTGGATATAGACCGGGCTGCCATAGACCCACAGGTCCGGCCACGGGTTTTCGCCGAGCGGATCGGGCAGGGGCTCCGCCTCATCGGTCGCCGTGCCGCGCAGGCGCAGATAGGCGTCTGTGGTGGCGGTAAAAGACCAGTTGAAGGTGATGATTTCGCCATCGCGCGTCCAGTCGGCGGGGGTAAAGGTCTTCACCACGCGGGTCGTGGGGTTGCGCTCGGCCACCTGTCGCGTCACCTCGCCCATGATCAGGTCCACGCGCTTCAGTTCCGGGTGGTCGCCGTGGGCGTTCGGCCCGGCGGGGTCGCGCAAACGCACCGACACCTGCACCATTTCGCCCTTTTTAACCGTCGCCGTGTCGCCCAGATGGGCACCCGCGACGTCCATATCCAGTTCGCTGACCAGATCGCCGGTGGCCACAAAGACGCGCCCCTTGCGCAGGCCATCGAGAATGTCCGCCGGGTCCTTGCGCGCCTTGACCCAGGTCTTGGCGTACTGACCGGGCCAGAAGTCTTCGCCGCCGTCCGCGACATTGCGGTGCGAGTCCGAGGTGGCGGTGACCACGAAGTGGCGGCCTTCGCCCAGCAGCGCGTCCCACACGCCGCCAAGGCGCGCCGTCATGGCGTCAAACCCGCCATAGGTCGGCGACTGCTCGTAATAGCCGCGCTTGCGCAGGGTGTCGGGCGTCGCCCCGCTCTTGAGGCTCGCCCCCTGATGGCCCGGCGCGCCTTCCATGCCGACGGCCACGTCGGGCGCAGTGTCTATCCAGTTGCGCAGGGATTGCGGCGTATGGCGGCCATAGCCGTCCGGTGATTTCGCGCCGCGCGACGGGTGATTGGCGATGACGAGCGGTTGGGGGTTCAACCCCTGCATCTCGCTCAGCGCGGCGATCATGCGCGCCGGGTCGTCACGCCCCGGGTCTTTCGTTTCGTTCGCCGCATAGGTGCTTTCGAGATGACGCAGCGTCTCGGCCTCGCGCGGGTCGATGGCCATGATCAGGCTCGAATGGTCGCCGCCCGGCGTATCGAGTTCCATACCGAAGAACTGGATCAGGTCCGGCACCGCCTGCCGCGCCTGCAGAAACTCCGGATAGGCCTGTTCGTAGCGCAGTTTCGACAGGCCTTCGCCGCCGTGATCGATCAGCACGACCCAGCTCAGGCCGTACTGGCGGGCGTGGCGCGCATTGTCGGGCAGGGTGTAGATGCCGTCCTTGCCCAGCACATAGGTGCCGTCTTCGGCGCGCTTGCCCGAAAAGCGGCTGTGGACATGATGATCCCCGGCCAGCCAGGTGCGCGCCTCTTCGGCGTGGACATTGCCGGCGAGAGCCACAAGTGCAGTGAAGGCAAGACAGGACAGACGCATGAAAAAAGCTCCCGGAAACGGGAGCTTCTTACCGTTCGAGTGTGACGGTTTTGCTGCGTTGGGGGTATCAGGCGCGCTTGTCGTTCTCGAATTCCTTGCGCAGGTCGTAAAGCGTTTCGGCGATGTGCGCGTGCATCAGCTCTGACGCTTCTTCGCCCTTGCCGCGCATCCACAGGTCCAGAAGCGTGGAGTGTTCCTGATGTGCGCGGTCGTCGCGGCCGGCGGGTTCCAGATGTTTGGACACGTAGCGTTCGGCGATGATGTTCAGCCGCTCGATGATCTGCAGGGTGACCTGACGGCCCAGCGGGCGCACCAGCGACAGGTGGAAGGCACGGTTGAGCTTGCCCACCTCGCTCTTGTTGTCCTCGGCGGCGGCGCGGTCC
>NZ_JAIWNX010000306.1 GCF_020217185.1 Asticcacaulis sp. | reverse complement strand
ATGACTTTAGGTGGAAACGCCATTTCGCTCTAAATTTTTGTTTTGTCGCGATGTTTTTGCGGAAAACCGCTCACACTTTTCCGCACATCGCTTTAAACAGCAACTTGCCACACCCTACCCCCTCATTTTAGGGGGCGGTATCACATGTTTTGGGGATATGATGATTGAAAATGCGCATCTGTGCGTGTTTGACACAACTTTCAGGCGGTAGAGTTCCGGATGCCGCAGGCCTTTGATCCGGCTCCCGAAAAGGATGCGCGCATGGTATAGGGATGTGGTCTGTGAATTTAGCGCGCCGAGCCTGTCATGAGCACCCTGCCTACCCCCGCCGATAACCGTCCGGAACACTGGTTCACCCACTTCCCTTCTCCTGATGTGGCGGGCAACAAGTATGACCGCGGTCACGCCGTCGTGTTGGGTGGCCCGCTTCATTCGACCGGGGCGGCGCGACTGGCGGCGCGGGCGGCGTTGCGCGCCGGCGCCGGGCTGGTATCCGTGGCCTGCGACCCGTCGGCCCTGATCGTCTATGCGACGGCGTTTGAGGCCGTCATGACCAAACCCGTGCGCGATGTCGCCGAATTCGGCGGGCTTATCGGCGACCCGCGGGTTACCGCCGTATTGCTGGGGCCCGCCGCCGGGCTGAACGAGCGCACGCGCGACTGCGTTCTGGCGGCGCTCAGGTCGCAAAAGCCCTGCGTGCTTGATGCCGACGCCCTGACCGTGTTCAAGGACGACCCGAAGACCCTGTTTGCTGCCATTAGCGGCCCCTGCGTCCTCACCCCGCACGAAGGCGAATTTGCGCGCGTCTTTGGCCGCGCCGACGAACGGGCGCGCGCCGCCGCCGATGCGGCTGCCGCCTCCGGCGCTGTGGTCTTGTTGAAAGGCGCAGACACCGTGATCGCCCACCCTGACGGCAGGCTGGTGGTCAACCGCCATGCGCCACCGTGGCTGGCCACCGCCGGCTCAGGTGACGTTCTGGGCGGGCTGATTTGCGGTCTGATGGCCCAGAAGATGAGAGCCTTTGAGGCCGCCTGCGCTGGGGTGTGGCTGCATTCGGAGGCGGCGCGCCGCTTCGGGCCGGGCCTGATCGCCGAAGACCTGAGCGAACAGATCCCGGCGATCCTGCGTGATATAAAGCCCACACAGTAGAGCGGCATGAGTGCTGAGGGAATCATTCCGCTCAAGCCGCCATTGCGGCGGCGGCCAAGGTGGCGAAGCCACCGCCCGGCGAGGGGCTCTTAAATGGCGCAGGTGACGCCCGTGCCCTTAAGGCCGCAATAACCTTCCGGGTTCTTTTCCAAATAGCCCTGATGGTAGTCTTCGGCATAATAGAAGGGCTGCTCGTTGTCCGGGCCGAAAATCTCGCTGGTGATCGGCCCAAGGCCCTTGGCCGACAACGCCGCCTCAAACGCATCGCGCGACTTCAGCGCCGCCTCGTACTGCGCCTCGGTGGTGGTAAAGATGGCCGAACGGTACTGCGTGCCGACATCATTACCCTGACGCATCCCCTGCGTCGGGTCGTGACGCTCCCAGAAGAGCTTTAAAAGCGCCTCAAAGCTGACCCTGGCCGGATCATAAACGACCAGCACGCCTTCGGTGTGGCCCGTCTGACCGGTGCACACCTCACGATAGGTCGGGTTGGGCGTATAGCCACCGATATAGCCAGCCGCCGTCGTATAGACACCCGCCTGCTGCCAGAACAGGCGCTCGACGCCCCAGAAACAGCCCATGGCGAACACTACGGTTTCGGTGCCTTCAGGGAATGGGCCTTTCAGCGGCGTCCCCAGTACGGCGTGAGTCGTGTCGGTGGGCAGCGCCTCGGCACGGCCCGGCAGGGCGTCTTCACGGGAAATCAGGCGGGTTTTGCTACCGAACATGCGCGGCTCCTGAGTATGCAGGGGGATTTATCCCCAATAATAGACCTATGCCGGACATATAGGGTGTAAAAAAGATAGCGCCAGAGGCCAGTTAGGGGCTTGCGATTTATCGGTGGACGGTTATAACCGCCGCCTTCCCAAGACCTGCGGCACGGCCCGGTCTTGCCAGTGATGGACAGGTGGCCGAGTGGTTGAAGGCGCACGCCTGGAACGCGTGTATAGGGGCAACTCTATCGAGGGTTCGAATCCCTCTCTGTCCGCCATTTTCTTCGGCGTAAATAACTGAAAATTTAGCGATTTTTACACGCCCAACGAAGGGCAAGCCTAAAAACGAGCCTAAAACGTTTTGGCAGAAAAAATGGCCCCTGAGTCGCTTCGGAGGCCACCAACGCCGATCGGAATGCAGTCGACGACTAAAGGCTCTGGCCCTGCCCTGGGGGGCTGGAATTCAGGTAGTCCATCAGATCGTTCTTCAGGATAACCCGTCGTCCACCCAATTTGCGTGATTTGAGTTCACCAGACATCATACGGTCGTAGAGGAATGTTCGGCCGAGGCCCGTCGTCAGGATTGCTTCTGGAATGCTGTATGCAAGTTTTTCTGGTGTTACCACACTCGTGTTGCCGTCCAGAGTTTCTTAGGGTTGGTGCGCATCACTTCATACCTCCTCGCTTAAAGCCTTTGTCACTCTGGAGGAACGCCTCCAGCATGTAGGGAATGAGATCGACGACCGGCTCGGTGGCCCCGTAAGCGGCTGCGTACAAACGGAGCCCATCGCCCATTTGACCACAGGGTCGATGCGTGAGAGCCCATTGCGGGCATAGTAATCCTGCCAGACCGTGGGATAGGTGCTGATCAGTCCGAAGCCCTAGGCTGACGCGTCGAGATCCAGATCACGCAGGACCGAGAAGTTGACCCGATCAAAACCCAAACGGGCCATAGCATCGATGAACAAATCGAACAGATGGTCGACGGATCGGACCCGGCTCGCGTCATCGATAAATTGCTCAAAAGAATACTGACCGTTTGCAGAAAGCATGACCGTCTCCGTAGCCATTGGATGTCCAACGCAATTGTCCGGAGTGGCTTAATCGGTTTCCCACGCACGCGCCCTACCGGCGGTACTGGCCCAACAATACGCGCCTTAATTGAAAATGAGAAGCGCGCTCAAAAATAAACGCGGGGATTGCAGCGAGGGTGCGGCTTTCGCGCTAAAGGTTTGAGAGTCCTTACCAAATCAGTCAGCCTATAGGGACGCAGACCTTATGCCGCTCGCAGCCCCAGCCAGGTCCGGACACCCGGTAAATGTCTCAGGACCAGGAATTCAAGCGCGCCAACGACGATCAGACTGATCCCTAAAACCGGCAGGAAAATCCCTAAGGCCACGATCAGTATAAGGAGCCCCATACCCGCGGGCGTGCTCGCAGCGGGTTCAGGTGCGCCGAGCTTCCCAGCCGGACGGCGCTTCAGCCACATGATGATGCTACTGACACACAGGGTGATCAGAAACAGGGCGGTAAAGACGCCCAGGGCCTGGTTTAGCCAGCCGAAAAGATGCCCTTCATGCGCGGCAATCATATACCCAACGACCTGATCAATGGGGTGTTTCTGGACAAAGGTTTCGCGGCTAAGGACCTGACCGGACCGGGGATCAAGCTTCAGAGTCACCCTGAGCGGCCGGTTCTGCGTGTTGGATTGGGCGGTCCAGCCTTTGACCTTCTTCGACGGCGCATTTATTGTCACGGGTGCCGGCAGGTCCAGCGCCCGTACCGTGGCGTACATGCGGTCGAGTGACACCACAGGCGTGCCGTCGGTGTGACCTTTGTGACCGGCATGCTGACCTTGGCCCGTCTCATGATCAGCGTGCTCTGAAGCACCGGTCTCTGCGCGCTCCGTGTTGCGGTCAGCGGCGCGGCCCGAACTCCAGTCCTGTTTGACCGCTGCTGTGTGGGTGATGACGCGCACCTGTTTAAAGGCATCGCCCCAAACAGAGGTCCACGGAAGCCCTGACAATAACAGGAACAGGGCAAAAAATGAGACATAGATACCCGTCACAGCGTGAAGGTCACGCCAGAACAGGCGCTTGCCCATGCCTGTCCGTGGATAAAGCACGCCCGCCAGCCCTGAGGCCTGACGCGGCCACCACAGATAGAGCCCGGTGAGGATCATGACGATGGCCCAGCAGGCGGCCAGCTCCACGATGATCTCGCCGACCTTTCCGGACAGAAGCTCCCCGTGAATGTTTTTCACCTGCGCCATGAAGCGCTGTTCCTCAGGGACGGATTTGAGGATCGCGAGCGTTTGGGGGTGAACGTACAGCCTCAGCTTTTCGCCGTTCTCGGTAAGCACAACGCGCGTGGCATCCTGAGGGTTCTGGCGCACCTCAACGGATGACAGTTTGGCCCCCGGATGGGCCACACTGGCCGCCGACACCTGCTCGGTGATGGATTTCACCGGCCCGGGAAAGGACAGAGCATCGTATGGCCGGTCTATGGCGCTCTCGATCTGGGGCTTGAACAGATAGAGAGAGCCGGTGATCGACAATATGATGATGAACGGGATGCAGAACAGGCCCGCGTAGAAGTGCCAGCGCCAGACGGCCCGCACCATGGCCTGGCGGCGCCTGGCGCGGTTCAGAGACTCATCAACGGACCCGGACATGGACAGCCTCTACTGACGATACTTGAGTTCGATGAGGACGGTGCGCTGCGGCAGCGGGTGCGAGACGTAGGCCTGATAGTTGGCGACATTGTCAATGCCGACACTGACCTGCGTCCGAGGCGTCACCGCGTAGTTCACCTTCAGATCGTAAGTGTTGTATTCGCTCTGGAAGCCAAAGGCGCGGCCGCGCGACAGCCCGAACAGGTCAGAGTTCGGCCGTGAGGCATAGCGCCATCCCATCGTGCCTTTCAGCTTCTCGGTGAAGGCATAGGTCAGGCTGCCGTTCGAGCGCCAGCGCGGGATGCGCGGGAACTGCACGCCCTCGGCTGCCCGGTTGGCCGGGTTTTCAACCGTCTTGGCGTCCATCCATGACACGCTGCCGTTCAGGTCGAGGCCCGTGATGACGAAGTCTTTGGCCTCATAGATGGCTTCCACACCGTACTGCTTCATGCGCGCGATGTTCTTATAATTGGAGACCGTGTTGCCGAACTGATTGATGCCCTGAAAGGAGAAGATGGCGTCATCAATGTCCTGACCGAAGGCCGACAGGGTCAGGTTCGAGCGCGCGAACTTTCGGCGCGCAATCAGGCTTATGTCCTTCGATTTTTCGGCTTTGAGATTGGGGTCGAAGCTATCAGGCAGAATAATCTGGGCGACCGGATCAAACGTGCCCTGATAGAGCTCGCCCACGGTTGGGAAGCGCGTGGCGGTGCCAAGGCTCAATTGCAGGCTCAGCGTATCCGAGACTCGGGTTTGCAGCGACAGTTTCGGATCTACCGAGGTCTGGCTGCGCGTGTCGTAGCGGGTGATGACCTTCTGGTTGGCGCTATTCAGACCGCCGAGACCGCCATCAAAGGCGCGCCAGCGGTCGGCTCTGACGCCCAGCGTCAATTCGGTGCGGTCGCTCAGGCTGATTTCATCTTCGACAAAGACGCCGAACCCGGAGGTCTTGCCAAAGGTGCCGGAATTATAGGTGGCATTGGCGGCGGTGCGCCAGTTTGTGACTGCGTAGATGGTCTGACCGGCCTTATAGAGGTTCTGGTTGACACCGAAGGTGATGTCGTGGGCGCCAAAGGCCTGACGCATGGAGGCATCAAAGGCCCACCAGCCCGGTGTGTCCTGAAGCGTCTGCCGACCCACGCCCGACGACAACCCGGTCTGGAAATCATTCGAGGCCCGGCCGTCGCTTTCGGCGATCCAGAAGCGCGACAGGTTGGCCCGCACGTCCCATCCGCCCCAAGGCCCGCTGACACGGCCACCGGCCAGGTACTCGGTGCGCTCAGAGGTCGAATGGGTGATGCCGGTGGCGTTATAGTACACCCCGTTGAACTTCACGCGGCCCTGATAGACAGGCAGTCCGGTAGAGGTTGCCGTCAACCAGGTGCGCGCGTCGGTCAGGTCCTGAGAGGATTTCCACCAGACGAGCAGAGCATCGGCCTTCCAGCCCGCCCCCAGATCATAGCTGGCGCGCAGCCGCGCCTGATCCTGCACGACATCGACGGGGGACTGCGCCCCAAACACCGGCGTGGCCAGACGCGGATCGACATAGGCACCCGTGACGTCGGTATAGGTCGCCTGCACGGAGGCCGAGGTCGGTTGCGTGGCAACGCGCGAGAGCAGGTTATAGGTCATCGACTGACCGGTATTTTCGAAATGGCGATAGGAGGCGCGAAGGCCCAGACGGCTGCCCTGCGGCTTCCACGTCAGCCCGCCTTCGAAGCTGTAGCCCTCAAACGTCTCATCAAAACCGCACTCTTTGAACGGCATGATCATCTTCTGGACGGTGGCATACCCGCCATTGGCTTTGGGCTCATCGGTTGTGATCGAGACCACGCCCCCCATCGAATTGCCGTTATAGCGCGCCGAATAGGGTCCGTAGACGATATCGAACTGCCGGATTTCCGACGGGCCGACGACGTTCCATTTCGGCGGGAAATCGAACCGATTGCCGAGGAAGTTGGAGACGAGGAAGCCATCAACGAGAACGATGGTGCGCGCGCTCTGCACCGTGTTGGCGCCACGCATAGCCACCACCGCATTGTCATCACCGGCAAAGCGCTTGCGGACAAAAAAATTGGGTGTGTACTTCATCAGGTCTTCGACGTTGAGCGCGTTGACCTTTTCGAACTCTTCCCGGCCCAAAGAGACGGAAAGGCCTCTGGGCTTGACGGTGATCGGCGTGTTTTTCTGTCCGACAACGATGATGTTCTCAACCTTGTCTTCGGCGGGCGCTTCGGGTGTTTCGGCCGCGTGAACGCTCAAAGGGAGCACAGATGCGCCCGCCAGAAGCGTGGCCAGAAGTGCATTTTTTTTAGAGATGAACATACCCATAGTCCCCAGGTCGGATGCGACCAGACGTCGCTCACAGTTGGGAGGGCGTGTAACGGAGTTCCTGGCCCCAGACAGTTGGACAAAATGTCCTACACCTAAGGTTACTTTACAGGCTGTTTCGCCAGTTTGCGCGTCAGGGTGCGCCGGTGCATCCCAAGGCGGCGGGCGGTGGCGGAGATGTTGTAATCAGTTTCGACCAGCATCTCGTGGATGCGTTCCCATTCGAGGTTCTTGATCGAGGTCGGGCGTGGGGTCAGGGCCACGTCTGTACTGGGTTCATCGTGCTCGAATGCCGCAATAATCTCATCGGCATTGGCGGGTTTGGCCAGATAATGCGTGGCCCCCAGCTTGATGGCCTGCACCGCCGTATTGATGCTGGCATAGCCGGTGAGGACGACAATACGCATCTCCGGGTCGAGGGCATGCAGGCCTTTGACGCACTCCAGGCCCGACGCTCCGGGCATTTTGAGATCGACCAGTGCGAAGGCGGGTTTCAGGGTCTCCGCCAGCGCAACCCCGTCTTCCGCCGTGTGAGCGATATGGGTCTTAAAGCCGCGTCGGGCCAATGACCGGGCCAGAGACGCGGCCAGATCCTTGTCGTCATCAACAATCAGGGTCGTCAGATTGGTCACTGGTCACGCACTTCTTGCAAGAGGATGGCCCCCAGAGGCAGCTTCAGTTCGACACGCGCACCCGGACCCTTCCGCCCCGCACTCGCCCGGTTCGAGGCGATGAGTTGTCCGCCCAGCGAACGGAGTGTGTTATGCCCAAGAAAGAGGCCCAGTCCCCGACCACTCCGGCCGGCCTCGTCCTTTGTTGAAAGATAGGGTTCACCGATCCGCGACAAGATATCCGGATGGAAGCCCGGCCCTTCGTCGTCAACGGCCAGGATCAGCATGTCAGCTTCTACTCTGGCCATAAATACTACCGTCTTGTCTCGGCCAGCGGCTTCAACGGCATTATCCAGAAGGTGCGTCAGGGTCTGAGACATAACGCGGTCAGCGGCCACGCTGACATCAGGCACATCAAGGTAGGCATCCAGAATGACGTCCGGGTTTTGATTTTGCCAGTCGCCCAGCGTCTGCTCCAGAAAGCCTCTGAGTGAAGTGGCCATAGCCCCCTCACCTCTGGCTGAACCCGAAGCTGACAAAATGCCGGTGATGATGGCTTTACACCGCTCAAGCTGTGCCTGCATCGTGTGGATGTCCGCCAGTTGCTCGGCGCGCTTACGTGGCACTGACAGGTCGTGCCAGTCCTTGAGGATTACCGACAGGGTCGTCAGAGGCGTGCCCAGTTCGTGCGCGGCGCCCGCGCTCAACAGCCCCATCCGCACGATTTGCGCGTTTTCCGCAGACTGCTGCTGAAGCTGCGCCAGTTCCTGATCGCGAGCCCGAAGATTGGCCGTAATCCGCGACACAAAAAACACCACCAGACAGGCAGCCATGGCATAGGCAATCATCATCCCGTGCACGTGCATGTCAAAGCCAGCAGAGGTGCCGCCGTGGTGTTCATGCGCTGCCGGATAGGATTGCCGGAAGAAGCTCAGGCCTGCGTAAAATACCAGCGTACTGGCCGCGATACTCCAGGCGTAGAGCGGTCTTAACAGCACCGAACCGATGATGACCGGAAGCAGGTACAGAAGGATGAATGGGTTGGAGGTGCCGCCACTCAGATAAAGCTGCGCGGTAAAGGCCACCACATCGACCATAAGCCCGGCAAACAGCTCAAAATCGCTGATACGCGCTTTGGATTTGTATCGATAAAGAGCCCAGAGGTTGAAAGCCACGAGCGCGGCGGTGACCCAGAGCATCTCCCCGATGCGGATGACCAGGTTGAAGCCGTAATAGACGGTCAGGATCGTCGCCAACTGGCCATAGAAGGCCATGCCGCGCAGATGGATCAACTGCAGCAGGTTTTTGCGCAGCGTTTCCTGTTCAATGTCTTGAGAGTGATGGGCCATGATGCGGGCTGAAAGAAGGAAACCTTGCTGATATCGGGAGAGAGCGGGGTGTCCACTGGACAGATTGTCCCACACGCCGATCTTAGTGACTATGTGAGTGGGCGCTCACCTGCCCGGTTACCGGGATGTCGAGTTCCACCCTCCCCTCACGCTCAAACGTCAGGATCACCTTTTGTCGCTCTCCTTCGACCAGAGGACGGTTCGTCCCGGTGAGCATGATGTGCGCGCCCATGGGCGCGAGCACCAGACCGGCCTGGGCAGGGACGCTGAAACCCTCCGGAGCGGGTGCCATTCCCATCAGTCCGTCCTTCATCGACATAATGTGCAGGGAGGCCGTCTCGGCGCAGGCGCATTGCGCGCTCAGGAGGCGGTCCGGGGCCTTTCCCGTATTATCCACCGTGAGATAGATCGCGCTCACCGGAACCGTGCCGCGCGTGGCGCGCATGGCGTAATGGCTGATACGCAAGGCCCCGGCTTCAACAACCGGTGGCGCCGCCTCGCTCAGGACCGGGGCTTCAAAGCGATGTACGGGGGCGCTCAAGGTTGTCAGGCAGGCGGTGACAACGAGAACCGCGCCAAACAGCCCCACCTCGCCTTTAACCACCCGGCGTAGCAAAGTACCCGCGGCTTCACTTTCCTTGAGGCGCGGAACCAGCCGCCAGCGATTGAAGGCGGCAAGGCCTAGCAGCCCCGCAACCAGAGCGACCTTAAGCGCCAGCCATCCGACATAAGGCTGCGACAGGTCGATTTCGGTTCCCAACAGAATGACGGCCATGAAGGGACCCGCCATAACAAGCGCCAGAACGGCGCCAAAGGCCTGTTGGCTGAACCTGCGCGCGACCTCGCCTAACTCAGTCGGGCTTTCAAGCGACAACAGGCGCCCGAGTCCTGCAGTTCAAGGCTCGCACCCGTGCTGCCAATGCCCGTGTAACGCTGACCACAGGCAAGCGGCGCACCGTTCACAGCGGCGGCAAAGCGGATTTCAACCGGCTGGGATTTTGGCGCCGCCAGCGCCGGTGCTGCACCAAGTGCCGCTACGCTCAGAGAGACGGCTAAGCTTCTGATGTGTCTCATGAATTACATTCCACTTCTGGACAATTGATCGACATAACCGCCCCTAATAAGCCAGACGCAAGGTCACAGAGGCCGTGCGCGGTGAGCCGGGCTGTACCCAGTCCTGCACAAACTGATGCGATCCGGTGTAATAGCGCTCATCGAAGAGGTTATTGACGTTGAGCTGGATAAGCGCGGGCTTGCCACTGACCTCGAAGGCCCGCGATACCATGGCATCGACCCGCGTATAGGCCGGCATGACAAAGGTGTTGCCAATGTCGCCATAACGGTCACCCTGATAAAAGAGGCCTGCCCCAACACGCCATTTCTCCGAGACACTGTAGGTGGCCCAGAGGCTGGCGGCGTGCTCGGGCGCATTGGCCAGCGCCTTGCCTTGATAGTTGGCGTCCTGCGTGACCTCAGTATCGGTGTAGGCGTAGGAGGCAATCAGCGACAGGGCGGGCGTCACTTCACCAATGACATCGACTTCCAGCCCGCGGGAGCGCGCTTCACCGGTCGTCAGGATCTCACCTGTCACATAGTAGAGCGTGAAGTCTGCCCGGTTTTTCTTGATCAGTTCGTAGAGGGCAACGGTGGCTGACAGCTTTCCATCCGGGGCCTGATATTTGTAACCGATCTCGGTCTGTTTCGCGGTTTCAGGATCAACGGCCTTGCCCAGCATGTCACGCCCATTATTGGCGGCGAGAGACGACTGGGCTTGCGCATAAAGGGTTTGATTGGGCGAAAGCGACCAGACAAGGCCAGCCCTCGGCGAGGTGTATTCAACGGTATTGGTCGTCACACCGGGGAGAATATACCCCGCTTCTGCCTTATCGTGGCGCACCGCCAGAACCAGATTCAGCCCGTTGCCGAAATCGATCTGATCCTGAACACTGAGCCCTTGCCAGTTGTTGTAATCCACATAGTCCAGAGCATCGAGAACGACCGTGTCGCCGAGCTTCGGCGTATTGGTGAAGACGGGATGATAGATATCCACGCCGCCGATGGCGGAGAAGAGCGTAATGCCTTTCTTTTTCGCACGATAGGCGTCGGCACTGATCAGCAGATTGTGGGTGATATCGCCCGCGGTGATCTTGCCGGTCAGGTCGAGCGCATACTGCCCCATCGAATTCGAGCCGTCGGGACGCGCATAGTAATAGTATCGGCAGAGAGGATTCCCGTCCCCATCGCAGGCACCCGACATGGCCATATCCATACGATAGGCCGTGATATCGACCTCACGCATGTCGGCATCAAAGCTGATGGCCTTGGCCTTCAGGCTCCAGTTATCCGAGAGTCGATGTGCGACTTCGAGGCGCAGAACACGGCTTTCAATGTGAGAGAGCTCCGGCGCGTTGTTGAACTGCGTGTGCAAAGGCAGATTGGCAACGGTATTGCCGATCGCCGGGATACCGTAGTCATTGCGGTAGCGGTGATCGAGATAATCCGCCGAAGCAGACACCGTCGTGTTGGGCGAAGCCTGCCATTGAACTTTCAACCCGACCGAGGCCAGCTTTTCCTCGACGAAGTCACGCACCGAGTCGGTTGTGTAATAGCTGGCGGAACCGCCCACCAAAAGCGTCTTGTCGTCATTGACGGCCCCGCCCCCATTCAGGGAGGTTGAGGATAGGCCATATTCACCCAGGGTCTGCACGAATTCGAGACCCGGCGTGGCGCGCAGAGGCTTGGTGACAACGTTCACAACCCCACCGGGCTCGCCGCGGCCAAACAGGACCGAGTTCGGGCCCTTCAGGACTTCGACGGCCTGAACGTCGGTCATGTTAACCGGCAGGCCTGAGACCCGTGTGCCGTCGAGGTAATAGTTCGAGGCCCCCAGCATCGAGCCAAACGCTGTCATGGAGGTTGAGGGGAAACCCCGCAAAACCAGCAAAGGCTGTGTCAAACCATTGAAGCCGAAATCCGTTGTGACGCCCGACACATTGCGCGTGGCATCGGAAAGGGTGAATACCTGCTGGTCCTGAAGAACCTCAACGGGCACAACCTGAATAGCCTGAGGTGTAAGGAGGTTCGGGATCGCTGTCCGGTTGGCTTCGGTTGTACGGGCCGGCAACAGCTTGCGGCCTGTCACCACCACCTCGGTTGTTGCCTCGCCCGCCTCGGCCGCCTGAGAGACAACAGGGGTCGTCAGAGCGGTCATGGCCGCGGTCATCAAGAGATAGGTTTTCATTGCGTTTCCCGGCATCGGCGAAAGATATGCTCACGCTCGTAGCCGTTGGTGCGTCCCAAAGAACTTGGACATTTTGTCCCGCTTCATGACCTGCGCTTTTGAGTAGCGAGACATTCCTTCTCTCGCCCGTCACTTAGACGGTGCCCGCAGACAAAGACTAAGCGGCGCCATGGACAAAGTGTCCAATCACGGTCCTGCGTCCTGACGTGTAGACATTTCGCTCACGCGGCGACCTGACCCTTATCGAATTTCTATCTCCGATCCGACATCTGTTGTCGTCCGTCACCGCTCTTGAAAGGATCAATCATGAAGTCCATGGCTTTCGCTACCGCTCTCGCCCTGCTGGCGACGACCACCGTGCCAACAGGTGTACGCGCGCAATCCATCTCCGCGACCTCCGCTGAGGCGGCCTTTACCCTGCCCGCCCTGCCCTATGCGGCAAATGCGCTGGAACCGGCCATTGATGCCGAAACCATGACCATCCATCACGATCGTCATCACAAGGCCTATGTCGATACGCTCAACAAAGCCATAAACGAGACCCCCGCGCTTAAGGGGAAATCGCTGGCAGAGCTTCTGGCTGGCGCTGGTAGCCTCCCGATGGTGGTGCGCAATAATGCGGGCGGACACTGGAACCACAGCTTCTTCTGGCAAACCCTGACCCCTGCCGCGCAGTCCGGCCAACCGTCTGCGGCACTGGCGACGGCGATTGCGGATCAATGGGGTTCACTCGACGCCTTCAAAGCGGATTTCAAGAAAGCCGGAACCGGCCGTTTCGGATCGGGATGGGCCTGGCTGATTGTCGGGAAGGACGGCAAACTGGCCATCACCTCCACACCCAATCAGGACAATCCGCTGATGGACGTCGCCGAGGTTAAGGGCACGCCAATCCTGGGTAACGATCTTTGGGAGCACGCCTATTATCTAAAGTATCAAAACAAGCGCGCCGACTATCTCGACGCCTTCTGGCAGATCGTCAACTGGAAGGCCGTATCTGACCGTTATGCCGATGCCATAAAGAAGTGAGCCAGTGCCCGGCTACCACGGCCGGGCATTTCCCTACAAAGGATTTGGGAGGCGGTTACTCTTCCGATCGCTCCAAGTGACCTCTATAGCCAGCGGAAAACCCGGAAAATCTATCCTGCATCGTTTCGAAGAATTCAGGGAGGCGACCTTCCACGGCTCTCAACTCAGCCCCAGCGATGGTGAGCCAGGCGAGTTGCAAGCCGGAAGGCCCATTGAGCAAACGCCGTTCCGGGATGAGTGCTTTAGATTGGTGGCTTAAGATATTCGAATGATATCGCGTCAACTGCTCTCTGCTCCAAATCCAGAACTTCCATTCTTGCCCCCTGAAAAGATCGGTTTATTGCGCAATTACCATAAATTGGCCCGCTTGGTCAGCATTGCGTCCTTCTTAAGGTACGGCAATAGTTCAATGACAGGCTAGGTAGGCTACGCCCGGCAGTACATCGCGGTGCGGCGTGTCCAACTTGATAACGCGACTCTTTCCTGCTTGCCATTCGGCTTAATTTTGTTAAAGTCACTTAAATATTATTAAAGGCACCATGTCGCAAATCCGCCTTCCTCCCTGGGTCAGCAACGTCACCGCCGAAGACCTGGCGTTTGTCCGATGCTTTGTCCTGGCATCGGGGTCCTTGAAAGCCGTGGCGGCTGAATACGGGGTTTCTTACCCCACTATCCGCATCCGCCTTGATCAGGTGATTGAGCGACTGCGGACGGCTGAAAGCGAGAAGATAGATCCCCTGCGTGCGCGGCTGAAAGATCTGGTGGCGGGGGGCGAACTAGACGCGCGCCTGGCGCGCGAACTGCTGGACCTGCATCGCAGACAGCTGGAAACGGAGGGGAAGGACGGATGACACACCAATGGTTTTCACCGGAGGACGCGATCTGGTTTGCCAGCGCTGGCGTGCTGAGCCTGACGGCCCTAGCTGCCCCCATCATCGCCAGAGGACGACATAAGCGGCTGATCGTTGGCACTTGGGGCGTTACCATCGTTGCTGGCATGATACTGCTCGTAGCCGGCGTGATCGCTGTGCTTGAGGGCCAACCAAGCCATGTTGTCGTACCGCTCATGGCCAGCGGAGTGGTCATGGCGGTCGGCTACGGCATTTCCCTACTTTTTGTACTGCGCGCCTACCGCACGGCCGAACACCGTAAAGTCGCCGCGCGCGAACTCTGATCCCCAAAGTCCAAACTATCATACAGGAGGCACCTCATGGCTAAAGACATGGGAAGCGTCGGTGCACGTCTGATGGCCCTCGTCCAGATCACGGCAGCAATTGCGGCACTCTTTGTCACTTCCGGGCTTATCGGCGGACTCATCACGCCAAACTTGCCAGAAAACCTGCGTACCCCGATCCTGGGCCTCGCCCTGTGGGGCGGGGTTTTGGCAGGCGCATTGATGCTGATGGCGGCGAAGACGAGCTATGGTTTGATTGGATTCAGCCTGCCCCCCAATTGGAGCAAATGCCTGCTGTGGGTCGCTATCGCCGTCATCGCGTGCCTGGTCGGTGCGATCGCGATCGGGGAGTGTATCCACCGCCTCACAGACTGGCCGCCGCTGGACGTCAGCTACATCCGCACCTCGATCAAGGGTGATGTGATTGCCTATGCCATCTGGATTGTGCTGGTGGTGTGGGGCAGCGCCGCCTTTGGTGAAGAACTCCTCGCCCGCGGCTTCATTCTGAACCGAATGGAGGCCGTATTCGGACGGAGTCCTGTAGGAATTGCGCTGGCCGTTCTGGGGCAGGCTGCAATCTTCGGGGCGCTGCATGCCATACAAGGCACGACCGGTGTCGTTATCACCGCCTATATTGGGATCGTCTTGGCTGGGACCTATTATCTGTCAGGCCGAAACCTGTGGGCGCCGATCCTCGCGCACGGTCTCATGGACACCGTGTCACTCACCACTATGTATCTGGGCGCGCCCCTGCCCGGCTATCTCAGCTAAGATGAGGCGCGCGGTCTCTGACTCTCGTCAGTATCGAGGCTGTCGAAAAGTTCAAATACTGGCGCGAACACCAAACGGATGTTACGCTGAACCTGCGCGTATCGGGACGCGCCCCGTCCGCGGGCAGGACCGAGTCCATCCGAACCTATATACTCACTTTCCGGTTCTCACGAACCTCCTTAGCCCGATTATAGCGGACACCGGGTATTGAAGGAGGCTGTGCTGTGCCCGAATATCTACTCTCTACGCATCCTGATATTGATCAGTTGCGCCAGCAATCCAAGGAACTGCTGAGGTCCTTTCGTGCCGGAGAGCCGGACGCTGTTGCAATCTTTGCTAGTCATCTGCCAGATGCTGATCCAGGGGCCGTCAAACTTTCCGATGCTCAGCATGTGCTGGCCCGTACCTTTCTGGCGCAGAACTGGACGCGGGTGGTTCAGGCCTGCCAGCTTACAAGAGCGATCCGGGACGACGATTTAGGCCGTAAACTCATAAATTGGGTTTTCAAGCTGGCTTATGCGTGATTCAAGGCTTCCACTGATTTGGAGGCCTTTTTCATGACCCGT
>NZ_JAIWNX010000222.1 GCF_020217185.1 Asticcacaulis sp. | reverse complement strand
TCGTGCACGACAACCTCGACCTGACGGTCGAACGGGGCAAGGTCATGGGTGTGGTTGGCGGCTCCGGCACCGGTAAGACGGTGCTGCTCAACTCGATCCTTGGGCTGCAAAAGCCGTCCAAGGGCGCGATCCATCTGTTCGGCAAGGACATTACCCGGCTTAACGAGAAACAGTTGCGCCTGATGCAGTCGCGCTTTGGCGTGTTGTTCCAGAGCGGGGCGCTGTTTTCAGCGCTCAGCGTCATCGAAAATGTCTGCGTGCCCCTGACCGAATACGCGAAGCTGAAACCCGCACAGATGCGCGAGATCGGCTTGATGAAGATGGCTCTGGCGGGCTTGCCGCTCGATGCCGCTGACAAGCGGCCCTCGGAACTGTCGGGGGGCATGATCAAGCGCACGGCACTGGCGCGTGCACTGGTGCTCGATCCGGAGCTTCTGTTCCTCGATGAGCCGACCGCTGGCCTCGACCCCATCGGGGCGGCGGCGTTCGACGCGCTGATCCGCGAACTGTCGGACAGTCTGAACCTGACCGTCTTCATGATCACCCACGATCTCGACAGCCTGTACGCCATCTGCGATGAAGTGGCGGTGCTGGCCGACAAGCGCGTGGTAGCACAGGCCCCGCCGAAAGTGCTGGAACAATCGGACCACCCGTGGATTCATGAGTATTTCAACGGCCCGCGTGGCCGGTCTTCGCAAAGCCGGGGGACGGGAGACGCCTCATGACCTGCCGAGTTGATGTCCACGCCTACACGACGACCCTGAGCGGCAAACGCGCCGTGACGAGAGGAGAGTAAATGGAAAGACAGGCCCATTACGCGGTTGTCGGACTGATCACCCTGGTGCTCACCGCGGCTGCCTTTGTCTTTGCCTTCTGGCTGATTCAGGGCAGTTTCAACGAAACCTACTCGGAATACGACGTCGTGTTCAACTCTTCGGTCAACGGCCTGACCGAGGGCGGCGAAGTGCATTTCAACGGCATCAAGGTCGGTGAGGTCAAGGAGCTACGGCTGGGCAAGGCCAATACGGCTCAGGTCATTGCCACTGTACGCGTCGATTCCTCCACGCCCGTGCGCGTCGATTCCACCGCCGTGCTGGAGCCGCTGGGCGTCACCGGCCTCAACTACATCCAGATTTCTCCGGGCTCCAAGGAAGCGGCACTGCTCAAGCGTGAGCCCGGTATCGGCGCCCGCAACCCGGTTATTCGCGCCACCGAAAGCCGTCTGGACAAGCTGCTGGCCGGGTCAGGCGGCGTGATCGAAAGCGCCTATGAGTCGCTCAACCGTATCAATCGCCTGATGTCAGATGATAACCTCAACGCCTTTGCCAAGACGATGAAAAATATCGAAGACATCACCAGTGATATTGGGGAAGTCACCGAAGACCTCAAACAGCGTAAGCAACTGCTGGATGACGCGCATGAGGCCATTGTGCAGGCCGGCATCGCCGCTGAAAACCTGTCCAAACTGGCCAATTCGGCCGATGTGCTGGTCAAGGATCGCGTGCCGCAGACCATGAACCGCATCGACGACGCGGCGGCCAAGCTGGCCGATGCCGCCACCGAAGTCGCCAACCTGTCGAAGGCGGCACAGGGGCCGATCAACGAAGTGTCCGAGACCACCCTGCCCGCCCTGTCGGACAGCCTGCGTAACCTCAATCAGGCCACCCGCTCCGTCGAAGACCTCGTTGAAGAGGTCCGCGCCAGCCCGCAGGGCCTGATCGGCAAGCCCAAGGCCAAAGAGAGAAAGGTCAATCCGTAATGATGACGCGCGCCACACGTCGCTCTTTGAGCCTCGGTCTGCTGACCGCCGGTCTGGCCACCGGCCTCAGCGGCTGCATTACCCTGCTGCCCGAAGTGAAGCCGGTGCAGCTCTACAGCATCCGTTTCAACCCGGCCCTGCTGGAAAAAGGCGAGGTCAAGGCCCCGCCCGCTTCGCCCGATACCAAGCCGGTCGATGTCTTCGTCAATTTCGACGGCTTTCCGCGCGCCGCCGCGGGGGACCGCATCGTGACGACCGAAGGCAATGAGGTGTCCTACGTCTCCGGCGGCCGCTGGGCCAGCACGGCGCAGGGGCAGTTCCGTGACCTGATGTCCGAAGGCTTTGCGCGGCAGGCCAGCCCTGAGGTTCGCCTTGGTGATCAGGGCCGTGTGTCTGGCGAATACCGGCTCGACATCAATGTACGTCGCTTTGAGGCGGCCTATGCCAAGCGCCGGCCAACGGTTATCGTGGCATTGGATGCGCGTCTGGTACGGTTAAAAGACCGCCAGGTGATGGCAGAGAAGTTCATCTCCTCAGAGATCGCTGTGCGCAAGGGCAGTCTGGGGCCGATGATCGAAGGGTTTGAGAGCGCCGCCTCGCGCGTGACGGTGGAGGTGATTGCTTTCACGGAAACGGCGGTCAGCGAGGCCAAAGCCAAAGAGGCCACGACGCCTCCGCCACCGGCAACAGCGCCGACCCAGTAACAGAAAAGCCCGTTCATTAGAGCGAGATGATTTCAAATCGAAGCGTCATCCCGCTCTAAATTTTTGTTTTGTCGCGATATTTTTGCCGAAAAACCGCTCACACTTTTCGACATATCGCTCGCGACCGGGCTTTTTCTTTTGGCGTTCCTCAGGCCGCCTGAAGGGTTGATTTGCCACCCCGGCGGCGACCACGCGCATCGCGGTCCAGACGCTCATAGAGGTAGATCAGGTCCTCGCGTGGGGCGAACGGCACCTGAGTCAAAAAGCGTTCGATCATGCGCGCCTGAAAGCGCAGCACGTCAGGATCGGCATTTTCGCTGGCCAGCGAATGATAGGTGTCAACCGCAATGCGGAAGGTCTGGAACATGCGCGCCGGCAGGCCCGCCCGGTCATAGATGGCGCGCAGCCCCAAAGCCCCGGCATCATGCACCATGAGCCAGCAGCGATCGTGCGGTACGCCCGATAATTCCGCCAGAGCGTGTTCAAAGAAGGCCATATGCCCGCGGGCCAGCGCCCGCAGCATCAGGGACGGCGTCATGCGTCCGGCGATGACAAGGTGGCGCGCCAGAGCCGCCGGATCACGGCTGGCCCCTGTCTGATCGGCGACGTCCAGCGTGGCGCGCTCCTGCGTCGCCTCGGTGATCTGCACCGCCGTTTCCGGCTGGATGGCGTGACGTGACACCAGTTGTTCTTTCAGCGACTGGCTGACCATATGGATCAGCTTTTCGGTCACCGAGACCGGCAGGTGCTGACGATTGATCAACGTGTTCTGTACAATTTCGGACTCGCCAAAGCGTTCCAGCACCGCATCCATGCCGGCGCTGCTGAACACGGCCTGATTATTGGCGCAGGCAATCACGACCGCCTCTTCGACGCCGTGTTCGGCCAGGGCCGTTGTCACGGTTTCCGACAGGGTTTCGCGGCGTGCCACGGCCATCTGACGCACAGGCCCGCCGGAGCGGATGATGTCGGCCAGATCTTCGTCGGTAAACACCGGCGAATAGCTCAGCACCGGCACGGCGACCGCCTGCACGTCGCGCGACAGGCGCAAGGCGACATCGTGCGGCAGCAGGCTGGAGGTGCGCAAGGTGACCGCCAGCGACTTGCGCACCAGTTCGGCTGCGTCATCAGCCAGCAGACGGATGATTTCTTGCGCGGCGGCGCGCTCGACTTCGCTCAGTTCGCTGCGTTCCATCAGGCGGCACACCTTATGGGTGGCGACAGCGCGATCATCGGCATTGTCACTTCTGACCAGACGGGCGACGTCCGTTTCGGAAAGCAGGCTACGCGAAGCGGTCATGGGAGGAGGTCCTGATCATCTCGTACCGGACGAGTCGAGACGGTACGTTCCTGGATTGTCCGCCCCGCCTCTTAACGAATCCTTACCAAAGCCTACGTTGAGGCCTGATCTCCGGTCAAAAGTTAATTTTTCCGGCTCTGGTAACGGGACCGCAATCTGTTTGCGCCATTATGGGGACATGTCAGAGTCCACGCCCCCCTTAACTGCCGACGCCGAGGTCGTGCCCACGCAAGAACAGATCGCGCTTGATTACGGTCTGAAGGCGCAGGTGCGCCTGCTGCCCTATGCGCTTGGCTTTTTTGCCATCGGCCTGCCGGTCTATATCTGGGGTGCCAGCTACTTCATGTCGCCGCTGCAAATCGCGCTGAACATGGTCTTGTTCGTCTGCATCTGGACGGCCTTCTTCTTCCTTAAGCCCTCTTTGAAAACCGACGCCGTCCCGACACGCCGCAGTCTGGACGTCAGGCTGCGGCGGCAATGGTTGTGTGGCGCTCTATGGGCCCTGAGCCTGCTGGTGGCGTCCCTGAGTAGCGTAGGCGGCGGTCCGGCGGCGCAGGTCTTTGCCACCATCTGCGCCGGCGCGGCCGTCGGGATTATCTTTTTCAGCGCACCGGTCCTGCTGTTTTTGCTGACCCTGGCCCCGCTGGCCATGGCCGGACCTATACTGGCGCTTAACCTCACCCAACCTGACGGCACATGGACAAACCTCGTTACCGGCGGGCTGGCCATGGCGCTGGCTCTGGGCCTGATTATGAATCGTCATCTTCGGGAACATTATCAACTCGCCTTTGCGCAGGTGCGTACGCTTCAGGAGCGCGAAGCCGCCCTTACCGCCCGCGATAACCTGACCCGCGATCAGATGGCCCTGATGCAAACCCTGTCACGTGAAATCGCCACCGGCCTGCGCAGCGTGGAACAGACACTGGATCAGGGCCTCTCGCACCTCAGCCGTGCCCCGGCTCCGCGCCACTATGTCGAAAGTGCGCGCAGCGAAATCGACCATTTGCTGGGGCTGATCACCACCACGCTCGACGAAGGTGAGGCACGCTCCGGTCAGATGGTGCTCGACCTGCGCCCGCTGGATATCGAAAGTCTGATGCGTGACGTCACCAGCGGCTTTCAGGACATGGCCACTGCCAAGGGCCTGGATCTGACCCTGAGCCTGCCCCCCCTGCCCGAAACAGGAGCCGCGATTGGGGACGCTTCGCGCGTGGAACAGATCCTGTCCCACCTGCTGGCCAATGCCATCCAGTACACGCCCAAGGGCAAGGTTGAGGTCAGACTTTTGCCGCCTGACGAAGGCGTTTTACGGCTCAAGGTCATGGACTCCGGGCCGGGGCTGGAACCGGAGGAACTACACCGCGCCTTCCTGCCGCATGAGCGCATTGCACGTACCTCAGCCGGCTATTCCGGTGCGGGACTGGGGCTCAACCTGTCGCGTCGTCTGGCCGAACTGATGCATGGCGAGATCGGAGCCCAGAGCACACCGGATGTAGGCTCCAAATTCTGGCTGGACCTGCCCTACGACCCGGATGCCATCGCCCCCCGTCCGGTGGCCAAGCCGGAAGCGCCTGCACAGGAGTCCGTAAGCGGCCTTAAGGTCATGCTGGTATCCAACGACTCTCTGCGTTCGGTAGAACTGCGCGACACGCTGGAAGGACTGGGGCATCGCTGCCTGACGGCCACCACGCGGCCGCGCGCCGTGTCTCTGGCCGCCAAGGGGGATATCGACGCCGTGCTGATCGCCACGGGTGCCTTCGAGGATCTGGACAATGCGGCCAACCGCCAGAAGGTGGCCGAATGGCTGGAACGTCTCAGGGCGACACAGGCGCGCGAAGCTCTGACCATACTGGCGCTGTTGCCTGATGGTCAGCAGGCGGAACCGCTGAGTGAAATGGGCGTGCGCCCGCTGCTTATGCCGCAATCGGAAGACGCCCTCCGTCGCGCTTTGACGGTGGGTTAGACGAAGCCGCCGCCCTCTTCGCTCTTGTCCTTTTCCGGACCGAAGGCCGACAAAAGTTGCGTGGCGAACAACAGGCTCTGATCCCCGGTGCCGTTGCCAAAGGCGATATTGAGCAACTGAGCGTCCGACTGCACGCGTTGCAGACGCGCCAGCAAGTAACCATTGCCATTGGCTTCCATCGGCGTGTCGCTGTCGGGCACATCGGGCAGGTTCATCTGCACGGCCCCACCCGCCTTGGAATTGAGATTGGCCATCAACTGGGCGGCGCTGACCGGCGCGCCATTGCGGTAGAAGATCGAACGATTGGCATTGGCCGCCGCCGGAAACAGACTGGCCGCCGCAGCACCCGGCCGCCGCTCCACCGCTTCAATCAGATTGGCCGCACCCGCCGGCCCCAGAAAATGCGCCGCATAAAGCTCGCCCGCCGTGGGGTTGCGGCCCGTGCGGCCTTTCAGATAGGCGGCATTGCCCGCCGTCATCTCCGCCGCCATGGCCGCCGCTGCGTCCTGATTGTAGCGCAGGCCCAGCACCTGCTGACGCGCTTGCGAATCGGCCACATAGTATTGCCCGTTGCCCCCCTGACGGATGGCGTCGGCATAGCCGCCATAGCCGTGCTTGCCACCGTGCTTTTTGACGGTTGCCAGCCAGGTCTGTTCGATAAATTGAAACAGACCTGCCGCCGATGAGGTCGGGGCCTTGGCATTGGGGTTTAAGGAGCTTTCGCGCTGAGCGGTTTTCAGCAGATAGCTGAAATCGACACCCGTCCGCTGGGCCGCCCGCGTGATAGCGGAGACCACACTCTGCTTTCGCGGCGACAGGCCGGAAGAGTCGGGTACGGGAGACGAAGGGCCGGACATGAAAGGCGCGCGTTAACCAAAGAATGGGCAAATTTTGCCCGATAGAGGTTAACGAGGCGTGAATCAAAACCGCTGTGGGGCGTAGGCCTCCGCCCCTGCCGGCGGTTCCTGCCCCGTCATCAGGGCCGTTAACACGGTGGCGGCATAGGGACCATATATCCAGCCATTGCGCCGCATTCCGGCGGCCACATAGACGCCGCTGACGTCGCGGCCGATCAGTGGCCAGTGATCGGGTGTCGCCGCCCGCACGCCAACGCGCGGCGTGACGTCCTGAAGCGGCGCAACGGACGACGGCGTGAACTTACCCGCCTTATCTTTCAGCGAGTCGATGACCCCCGGCTCCACACCCTCATCGGCCTTACCGGCCTGCATGGTGGCGCCAAACTTGGTCAGGCCGTCGAGAAACACCCAGTAGCCCCAGGGCGAGCGCACCATCCGCCCGGCCAGAGCGGGGTCGCTGCGCCCGTCGCGATCGAGCAGATGGCCCTTGATAGGCGTCAGGGCCTTCAATGACGGCACAGAGTCCACAAAGGATGCCGCCCCATAGCCAGCGCAGACGGCCACATGCCCGGCCTGATGCACCGATCCGTCGGATAGCTCGACGCTGTGGGCGGCCACCTGCGTGACCTCGCCCTCGACCCAGCGCCCGCCGCGCGCCTCGAACTGTGTTTTCATAAAGGCCAGCACCGGCGCAGCCGCCATCAGCCATTCACCGACAATCTCGATGCCGTGCAAAGGCGCATGGAACCCCAGTTTGGCGAGGTCCTCTTCGGCCATCACCTGCCCCTTGGCCCCCAACGCCGTAAAGCGCGCCATCATGTCGTCAGGCGACGGCCCCGCCTCACCTGACCATACCCAAACAGCAGGCTGCGCCATTTCAAGGATTTCAGACAAACCCAGATCGGCGGCGAAGACGGGCCAATGCTTTTGCGCAGCGACGTAGCGGGCATAGGACAACTCTGGCTGCGCTTCAGTCAGGGCCTCCATCGCCGGGGCAATCATGCCCGCCGACAGGGCCGAGGTGGTGTCTTCGACCGCGTCCCTGGCAATAAGGGTCACCGCCAGACCGTAATCCAGCGCGCGCAGGGCAAGGCTGAGGCCGGTAATGCCGCCACCGATAACGATAAGGCTGAAAGACGAAGACATAGGCATATCCTTTTCAGGCTTGCCTTATAACCGGATTTGCCCGCAGGACCAGAGCGCACGCGACCCTTGCGTCAATCCGTCCGTGGACGACTGGTTTGGCTATGCCATGGACTTGTCGGGGGAGCTTTTATCACGATGGTACCGTCTGCTGGTTTCGAACCAGCTACCTCCAGAGCCACAATCTGGCGCTCTACCAAGTGAGCTAAGACGGCAGACCATCGTGAGGGCCGATCCTCTAAACCGCGACGGCCCGCCGATCAAGGGGTAATTTCACCCGCCGACGCAATAAGCGGTGAAAAAGCGGCTCCGTAACATTCAGTCCACCACCCAGCGAAAGCGGATCTTCAATCCCTCGCCGGCCGTAAAGGTCTCATCCGGATTTCGTGCGGCAACCCGCCCGTGGTCACGCATCAGACGCAGCGTTGCTTGTCCAAAGCCAAATCCCTGCGGGCTCTCAGAGATGATCGTACACCCTGTCACGCGCCCGCCAGCATCCCAGCGGCACGCAACCGTGCTTTCACCCTTTGCATTGGCATCTATGGCCTTATCGGGCATGTAATCGGCGAGGTCCACATCATCGCCGAGGTCCCACCTTGCGTTAATCGTGTTCGAGTCAATGTCTACGGGAACGGGTGGCGATGCCTCTACGGCGGGAACATCATAAGGACGGGGTTCGTGGCGCGTCTGGCGCGTGACCTCCTCCGAAAGGAAGGCCTCAATACTGTCTGAGACTTGGGACAGAGTGGGAAGTGGCTTAGTGTGCTCTGCCAGCAAGCCGGCCCCCACAAACAGCAGCAAGGCCACGATAAGCCACACCACGAGTCTTTTCAGGCGGCGCGCAGCCGCCTCCCGCTCGTCCTCAACGATCATAGCCCCGCCCCCTTATATAGTGCTATTTATAGCCCTTTGACTGGATATAGCTTTCCAATTGCGCGATGCGCGTATTGTCTGACGGGTGGGTCGAAAGGAATTCCGGCGGCTTACCCTGATTCAGGGCCTGCATATTGCGCCAGAGGGCGATGGACTCCGAGGCCTTATACCCCGCCTTGACCATGATATCGACGCCGATCCGGTCAGCCTCCAGTTCATGCTTGCGCGAATAGGGCAGCAGCAGCCCCAGTTGCGCGCCCATGCCTCCGTAATTGGCAATCACCTGCTGGGTGCGGCCCGACGTGGCCCCGGCGGCCGTCTGAAGCGCGATCTGCGTGCCGACCTGCTGCGAATAGCGCTCAGCCGCGTGCTTGCCCAGGACGTGCGCCGTTTCGTGGCCCAGAACCGCCGCCAACTGGTCATCATTCTTCACCACCTTGAACAGGCCGGTATTCACGCCGACCTTGTTGCCCGGAATGACGAAGGCGTTGGGCTGATCATCCTGAAACAGCACATATTCCCACTGATTGGGATTATAGCCGGCAGCCGCGACGATCTTGGCACCGACGGTCTTGACCCGGCGGTTCAACGCGGCGTCGGTCGAGACTTTCGAGGTCCGCATCAGTTCCTGCCACCCTTGCAGGGCCGACGGCTCCAGATCGGCATTGTCAACCAGAAGGAACTGACTGCGGCCGAGGGTGTCGTTGGTTTCGCAGGCCACCAGAGCCCCCGCGGCCGCAATCAGGGCCGCGATCGTCAGGGTTTTGGGGCTCACAATGGTTTTCAGGCGCGCAGGCATGGGGACTCCCTCGGATTTTTCCTGAAACATAATGGCGTCTGCGCGGCGCTCGGTCAATAAAGGCTGCGCCCTTGGCTATAAGCCGGACGTAAAAAGGCCTCCGGATGTCCGGAGGCCCTATCACAATCGGGAGGCAGTGCGCCTACTGGAGGGCAAAGCCCATCTTGACGCGCATGGTCGCTCCGACCTCGACCGCACCGTTCGATGTGTCGGCGCGGCCCTTGGCCTCCACCGCGCGCACCGCGGCATCACCAAAGCCATAGCCTCGGGGGTCTTCCGACAGCACCTCGCACTTCACGCGACCCTTGGTGTCACGCACCGTACAGGCCAGCGTTGCCGCCCCTTCAACCTCGGCGTCCATAGCGCGGGCGGGGTAATATTCCATCAGGACCGCTGAGTCGGGGAAGCGCGACCACACCGCCTTGACGTAGGTCGGACCAACCGCATGGACCGGCCCGGGGTCAGCCACCGGGCCAGGCTGACCGGTGATAACCGGTATGGGGCCTGTCACTTCGGGCAGGTCCGTCGGCGTCGCCACAAGCGGAAGGCTGTCCTCAACCGGCGGGGCCAGCGTATCGGGTCTGTTCAAACGGATCGGCGTC
>NZ_JAIWNX010000221.1 GCF_020217185.1 Asticcacaulis sp. | reverse complement strand
GTTTGAGGCCTGCGTTCCTGAACCGTTGGCTCTGTTGGCTTGGGTTTGAACGTGATCATTGGCGCTTCGATAACCGGCGTGCCGTCCGGTGCCTGGGCCAGCTTTACTTCAAAGCGTTCGTTGATGATGTAGGCCGCAAGGCCCAGATGCACCACAGAGGCAAAGGCAATGCCCACCATGACGGGCCTGGACAGGCGCTTTTGGGCGGGGGCCTGAAACAAAGGGTTGCGGGTCGGCGGGATGATGGTCGTTGCCATGCGGTGTTTCCTTTCCTTAGGGTCTGATCCTTATGGCCGGCGCCCGTCCGGAAAACGGGAACCGGTACGTTACCGCGTGCGAGACGGTAAGGATTTGAAGTCTGCGGGCCCGTGCGTCTCAAAGCCCCCTTGCCTGAGACCAACCATCGGGAGAAAGGTATCTTCTTCTGACTTAGCAAAACATATCACTTAGCAATTATAAGTTCAAATGCCTTTTTCGTGATTGAAGTGCATTCCGATAAGCGCGCAGCGGCATAGAAAGGAAATGTGTTATAAAACAGAATATTGGATCGGATTTCTTTTAAATGGCCCCAGCATTTCAGCCTGCGCCCGGCAAACAAAAAAGCCCTCCGGCAGAACCGGAGGGCTTTTCTGAGTTTCAGTAGGAAACCTATTGCAGGGTCCACTTGAAGCGGAACTTCTTGCGGTCACCATCGCGAAGTTCACCATCGGTGCCCTTCTTGATCTTGGCATAACGCATAAAGCCCTTCACGGTCGCCGCGCCGAAGCCATAACCCGCAGGCTTTTCGCTTTCGACAGTACAGCCCGTGATCTTGCCTTCAGAGTTCAGAACGCAGTCAATCGTGACTTCGCCCTCAACTTCCGCGTCCTGAGCACGCGGGGGGTAAAGGTCAAGCAACTGATCCGATGTCGGCGGCGTCCATTGAGCCGTCGTGTAGCGCGGACCAGCGGGAACGACCGGAGCCGGAGGCGGCGGAGGTCCCGGGACAATTTGCGGCGGGCCCTTATACTCGACGCGGTCTTCCTTCTTCGTGGCTTCGATCTGGATCGGAGCCGGAGGTGGAGGCGCATCGGTCTGGATCACCGGTTCGCGAACCTGAAGCTTCGGCGGAGGCGGAGGCATGTCAGGCGGCGGAGGCGGAGGCGGAGGCGGAGGTGGCGGGGGCGGTGCCAGATCTACCAGTTCGGTATCAATCTTGGTGTCTTCATATTCCACCGGCTTGATTTCGAACTTTTCGTGATAGATGTAGTAGGCCAGTCCCACGTGGGCCACGATTGCCACGCCAATACCGACGAACAAGGGCGTTTTGTCCTTGTTTACCGGGGGGTCGAGAATAGGATCTCGACGCCTGTGTGGGGTCTCTTCCATAATCTCAGGCCCTCTTACTTGTTACCATCTTCACCGATCAGAGCAACGCTGTAGTAGCCGTTGTCCTGAAGGGCATTCATCACCTGCATGAAGTCCGCATAGCGGGTCTTGCGATCGCAACGAATGAAGATGCGCTCCTTGTCCGGATCACGTTTGCCGACCTGAATCTTCATGTCGGCCCCAAGATCAGCCAGAGAGGTAGGTTTATCGCCGATGAACACACCGCCATCCTGCTGGATGGAGATATAGATCGGCTTGGGCGGGTTTTGTTGCGGCGGGGCGACGGCTGTCGGAAGGTTCACTTCGATCGACACGGAGGCCATGGGAGCGGCCACCATGAAGATAATCAGAAGAACCAGCATGATATCGACGAACGGCGTAACGTTAATTTCGCTGTTCTGCTCGATATGAAACTTCGAGCCGCCGCTGCCAGAGGATAGCTTGGCTCCCATGAGTACTTACGCCCCTTTGTCGAGTTGACGCGACAGCGAGTTCATCAGTTCCGCAACAAATTGCTCCGAACGGGTACCGTAAGCAGCGATCGAGGTGTTGAAGATGTTGTACATGACGACGGCCGGGATAGCGGCAGCCAGACCGATACCGGTGGCGAGCAGGGCTTCGGCGATACCCGGAGCCACGACGGCCAGGTTGGTCGTACCCGAGTCAGCGATACCGATGAACGAGTTCATGATGCCGTAAACCGTACCGAACAGACCGACGAAAGGCCCGATCGAACCGGTCGAAGCGAGGAAGGTCAGGCCACCCGACAGACGCTTGGCCAGACCGGCCTGAACAGCGTTGATCGAGGACGAGGCGCGGTGCAGGGTCGAGTCGCGATGCTCACCCGAAACCTGAAGACCGGCTTGCTTCGAGATCTGGATTTCTTCGGTGGCGACGGCGGCCATGTCGGCCATCGGGTTGCCAGCGAACTCATCCGAGGTCGAGATGCGGTTGATGTCAGCGATCGAACGGGCGCCGCGGAAGGCTTCGAGGTAGTTGTTCGAAGACTTGTTGAGCTTCGCGAAGAACATCAGCTTGATGACCAGGATGGTCCAGGAGATGACGGAAGCAGCTACCAGACCGATCATGACGGCCTTAACGACCGGCACGGCCAGCATGAACATCGAGGCAACGGTGATCTTGCCGTGACCGCCCGAAGCGGATGAGGTGGACGATTCTTCGGTGGTCGCCGCCGGGGCGGCTTCAGCAGCCGGGGCTTCAGCAGCGGCGGGCGACGTAGCCGCAGCCGCGGCAGCCATCGTCGGAGCGCTCAGAAGCAGCGCAGCGGCGCCGAGCAGAGCAATGAGCGGGTTGTGTTTCTTGTGTTCGAGCATTTTTCGCCAATTCCTGAATAAGGATAACCCCCGGTAGGAGGGCTGACCAAGGATTTTCGGGGGCAGCGTGAACCCCCTGGTTTAAGCCTAAGACATATTTAGAACGTGGCACACGAAAGCCCATGTTTCCGTTAAGGTCGCATGTCCCTTCGTGAACCTCTCTTGTGTTACGCATCGTCACGGATCTGCGTCCGCATACGGCTGCGCTGCGCACAAACCTTTTGTCCCTGCCCTGCCGGATGACCGGGCGTGGACGATCCCTCTGTTACACCAGTGGTTACAAAGTGATTTGCGGACTAAAAAAGCAATCCTCCCTCACCCCGTCAAGGTGCTTATCGTGCCACCGCGCGTTACATTTCGGCCACAGGCAAGGCAATTCCTGCGCTTTTTTGTTAAAAACTCAAACATGTCCGATAGTTAGGTTCCAAGGGGCTTGGGAGAATATTTTTGCGTGAGATAAATTTTTTTTAATTCGGGGTGCCGGTCGAAGGGCGACTTGCATCGAAAAGGCGAAAAAACCACCCGCTTTCAACGCTATGTGTCAAATTTATAAAGACGTTTTTACGAACGCGCGGACGTCTCACGTCTCGGAAAGCGACTGGATTCGGACATGTCCCTGCCCTTTACCCGGCATAAGATAACGCTAACACTGGCAAAATATTACCGATGATGGGAAATTTTCCCGCATTGCAGCAAAAGACAGTGTTCGGAGCATCCGGAAAGCGGATTTAAACCGCCTGAAGTGGCACCGGTTTAACGGCCCGACGGGCCCAGGATCGTGTATCCCGTCGCCTTGGCCGACAATTCGCTTGCCAGTTCGTAGCTGAGATAGCCATCCGCGACGCGGCCATTGGCCTTTTGCCATTCGCGTAAAGCCTTACGCGTACCGATGCCGATAACCCCATCGACGGTCCCGGCGTTGAAGCCCGCCGCATTCAGCGCCGTCTGGACATTCTTGCGCACCGCCAGTGACAGGGGTTGCTCATCCGGCCACGGCGTCTTCAACGCGCTGCGCCCCGCAATTCCATCGGCGTTCAACCCGACGGCCAGCGCATAGGCGGTGGAATTATTGTATTTGCGAATAACGAAATGATTGGGCAGGGCCAGAAAGGCTGGCCCCTTGGCCCCCGACGGCAGAATCAGCACGGCCGGGGCCGTCTTTTCGCTGGCATTCCAGTTGCCTCCGTCGGCACGAACCACACCCTTTTGCGCCCACCAGTCGGGCGTCTGGCTTTCGGTTTCGGCCAGATAATAGTCGAAATCCGCCGGAAGCGTCACCTCAACCGCCCAGGCCTGTCCCGGACGCCAGCCCTCGCTTTTCAGCAGATTGGCGGCAGAAGCCAAGGCGTCAGAGTCCGAGGTCCAGATATTGACGTGGCCATCGCCGTCGCCATCCTGCCCCAGCTTAAGATAGTTTTCCGGCAGGAACTGCGTCTGGCCCATCGCCCCGGCCCAGGAGCCCTTCAGCTCCTGACGGATCGCCTTGCCGCTCTTTATTATAGACAGCACACTGAGCAACTGCGTTTCGGCCCAATCACGGCGACGCCCGTCATAGGCCAGAGTCGCAAAGGCGGTAACGACATCGATATCGCCCTGCACGCGGCCATAGTCGCTTTCCATGCCCCAGACGCCGCCCAGCACTTCGCGCGGCACCCCATAGCGCGCTTCGATGGCGGCAATATCGGGATTGGCGTTGACGCGCTCGCGCCCCATCTGGATGCGCGCGGCTGACACGGCGTTTTTCACGTAGGACGATATCGGCTTGGAAAATTCCGGCTGCCCCGTATCGGCCTTGACCACCGATTCTTTCGGTTGCACGTCGGCCAGCAGGTTTTCAACAAAGGCGCGGTCAAAGCCTCTGGCCACCGCCTTGGCCACAAAGGCCTCGCGCCAGTCGGCGAAATTGGCATAGGTGACCGGGGCAGACGCCGGTGCGGGCTTTGGCGGCGTTTGCGGCTTATCCGTCGCCGGCCCGGTTTCGGCGCGCGGCGGCTGCGGCTTGTTCTCGATCGGCGTCGGCAGGCTGGAGGCCGTCGAACAGGCGCCGAGGAACAGACACAGACTGAGTACACGCCGCTTCATACAGATCATCCTTCCGTTACAGGTGCGAATCTTAGCCTTGGAATGGTGTCATTTCCAAGCGCAAAGCGGTAAACAAGCTGTTATGAGCGCTTTTCGACCAGTCCGGACAGCACCTCTATATAGCGGGCGAAGGCCTGACGTCCCGCAGGGGTGATGTGCACGCGCGTCAGCGGCTTCTTGCCCTGATAGCCCTTGACGATTTCGACATAGCCCGCGTCCTCCAGCTTGGACAGATGCACCGACAGATTGCCCTGCGTGGCTTCGAGCACGCCCTTCAGCTCGTTGAAATCGGCGGCTTCGGCGTCGGCCAGATAGGCCATAATCCCCAGCCGCAGGCGGCCGTGGATCGCGTCGTCCAGCCGGTTGACGTCAAAGCCGGTCATACTTACGCCCGCTGTCCAGCGTCGAAACGCATCAGAAGATAACCCGGCACCGCCATCAGCAGGACCAGCGCGCCGGACAGGATCAGCAGATATTCCGGGGTTTCCACCCGCCACGCCAAAAGAACCGCGGTCGCAAACCAGCCGGCGCAGACAAGCGCGGCCCACAGCCTACGCTTCGCAACCGCCGCCACGTACCACCCGGCCCCCATCAGGGCACAAAGCGAAATCGGATAAAGCATCCAGATCAGCCATAGCTTTTGCGTGAAGGCAGCATAGCCAAAGACAAGGTTCATAAACAGATTGGCTAGGCCTACGCCCCCAAAGGCCGCATTGATGGCCCGGCTGCCGGCATTGGCGTGCGTCTTGTGCCGGTCGCGCCACAAGACCACGCTCAATATAATGAGAAACAGAATCGTCGGCAGAACACCATTGATCAGATGCCCTAAGGCCCCCAGTCGGACACTGCCGCTCATGTCCAGACCGTGCAGCAGGCATTGCAGGCCATACAGCAGGCCGCCGGACAGAAGCAAAAGGCCGCCCGATAGCTGCACCTGCTCGCCGCGATCGACCAGCGCCTTGACAAAGGCCAGGGCTTCCCGCGCGGCCTGCGGGTCTGTGTCGGTGTGGGCCTCGACGGCATTTTCGCTTGTGGGCCTTTCGGGCGCGCGCTCGCGCGCCGCCAACCGCTGCATGACATAGCCCGGTGCCGCCATCAGTGCCAGCAGGGCTATGCCCAGACAGAAGAGATAGGCTGCGACCTGCGTCATCAGCAGGGTCAGGGCCAGTGTGGTGACGAACCAGCCCGCCGAAACCAGACCCAGCCATAGCTTTCGGCGAATCAGGGCCGCCGCGTACCACACTGCCCCCTGCATGGCGCAGATGACGATGGGGTACAAAAGCCAGATCGTCGTGGACTGGCGACTGATCGCCAGCCAGCCGAACGTCACCGCAATAACCAGATTCAGAAGTCCTGCGGACGTGTAGCTGGCCGTCAGGGCGCGCGTCGCCACACCGCCCTTCCCCTTGCGCTCGCGCCACGCGACATAGGCGATCACCCCCAGAAACGGCAGGGTCGGACCGATGGCCAGCCACAGGCCGTAGGGCGGCGTGAGCGTCAGCCAGCCCGCTTCGATGGCCGCATAGACAAGCGTCTGAAGGCCATAGAGCAGCCCGGCCCAGAAGAAGACCAGCCCCGCCGAAGCCTGTGCCCGCGGCCCTTCCCCGGCGAAGGATCGGGCAAAGACCAGATCCGCCGCTTCGGCAATGCTCGATTTGAAGAATATCCGACCCATGATCAGCAATCAGACTGTAGCGGTTGTTGCGGGCGTCTGGCGCTTGCGCGAAACGCGCTTGCGACCGTCCAGAATCGCCCCGATGAAGCTGTACCTTACCAGAAGCTGATAGCTGAGCAGCGAAAGAAACAGCGTGCTCAAAACGGCCAGCGGCAGCTTGACGAAATAAGGTGCCGAGAGGTCGAGCAGCAGGTACTGCATCAGCAAGACCAGCGGCAGGTGCACCAGATAGACCCAATAGGCCGAATCCGCCATGTAGCGCCAGAAGCGGCTGGGGCGATCCAGAAAGCGCAGGGCGATACCGATCAGCCCCAGACACCAGCTCCACAGCCCCAGCACATAGGCTGCTGAATAAAGCGCCCGCCAGGCCCCGCCGGTAACCGCGTCGGTTTCTGCCTGATGCCCGCCCAGCCATTGGGCCGCCAGCGTCAACGCCACGGCCGACAAGAGATTCAGAAAGCCTTTCCTGCGCACCATCTCCAGCCGGTTCGCATTGCGATGCAGGCACCAGCCGAAGACGAAGGCCGACAGGTAGGCGGCGCTGGCCAGCGCATTGGGGATAAAGCCCCTGTCCGGCGTCGGGATGCCGAGCCAGTGATCCCAATGCGGCTGCACCTGAATAAGCAGCCACAGCGGCAGGCCAAACACCAGAGGCGTCAGGTCCCAGCGGATGGCAAGGCCAAACAGGCTGTCGGCTGCGCGGCGCAAGCCTCCGCCGCTGTCGATAAAGGCCAGCAGGCCGCGCAGCGGTACGCACACCGCATAGAGCAGCAGCAGCATGTACAGGAACCACAGGTGCGTCAGGGGAAAGGTCTCTGCCGTCAGGGGCGGCGGCGGAGCGGGTGGCTGGTTCGCTAGCGCCGGATTGGCTTTCAGCGCGGCGAGAATGAGAACCGTGATGATGGCTGCCAGAACCGGAAACCAGAACAGAACCAGAGGGCCCGCCACGCGCTTTACGCGATCAAGGGCAAAGCCCGCAGCGCCGCGCTTGCGGTACAGCAGCCGCGCGAAAAACCCGGCCAGTATAAAGAACAGGCTCATGCGGAACATGTGGATGGTGAAAAACAGCGATCCCACCGCCGCATGGCCCGAAGGATCGTTCACGATCCAGGCGGGCGGCGACATATAGGCCAGCCCGGCGTGCAGCACGACGCCTAAAAACAGCGCTCCGCCCCTTACCGCATCCAGCGCGTAAAAGCGCGTTCCGTCCACCCTTTGCGTCTCATTCGTCATGGCACCCTCCTCCGGCGTCACCCCGGCCTTAACGCCGTTGCGCCGGATTATATAAACAAGTTTATAATTTAAACTAGTCTAAAAATGATAAATTCGTCAGCCGCTCGCCTCCGGCCGTGATTTGTGCAAAAAGCCGCTCACAGATTGTTGACTTGTGTCTGCGCTTCGCGTAGGAACCGCGCCTCACACATGGCTTGAAGGCTTCGCCCCCGTATGGGCCGCGCGAATTCGGTCAAAGCCTCAGTCATTACTTAGTCAAAGGTTGGGACCATGAAAGTCCGTAGCTCGCTGAAGTCGCTGAAGACCCGTCACCGGGACTGCAAGATCGTCCGTCGCAAGGGCGTGGTCTATGTCATCAACAAGACCGACCCGCGCTTCAAGGCCAAGCAAGGCTAATCGACCCCGATTAGGCCTGTAGGCTCAAAGAATTCAGCGTCCGGAGCCTGCTCCGGACGCTTTTGTCGTTTATCATGGCCACGGAATTCATCCACAGCTCAGGCGCAGCCGGCGAATCGCGGCGTATTGAGCGGGTGATTCGCATGGTTTATGGTGAACGGGACCTCTGTTTTCCCTTTCAAGGATAGTTTCATGGCCGACGATCAGTCCGCTCACCCCGACGTCATCACCGCCGCCGCGCAAGGCCGCCTGAAATCGTTTATCGAGCGCATCGAACGCCTCGAAGAAGACAAGGCCGCCATCGCCGGCGATCTGAAAGACGTCTATGCCGAGGCCAAGGGCGAAGGCTTCGATACCAAGGTGATGCGCAAGGTGGTCAGCCTTCGCAAGAAGGACAAGGTCAAGCTTCAGGAAGAAGAAACCCTGCTCGACCTCTATCTTTCGGCCATTGGCGGGCTGTGATGCGATCCTCTCCTGACAAAGGAGAGGATTTTTTATTTGACCCAAATGCCTGAGCGGCGTGTGATGCTCAAATGGCGTTCAAGTCCAAAACGCCCGGTAAGGGGCTGACGCGCAAGAGCGAACTGAAGACAAAGGCCCCTCTGTCATCACGGGGCGGCCTGTCTGCTAGGCCGGCTGCGCCCAAACCGCCCCCCTCCCCGCACGATGAAAAGAAGGCCCTGCAAAAGCGCACCCTGCGGGCGCTGGAACGCGCCAAAAAGGCCGCCGCCGAGGCAGGCGTTGATCTGTCCGAATGGGAAAACGACTTTATCGACAGCGTCAGCGACCGCGTAAAGACCTATGGCCGCGCCTTTGCCGATCCGGACAAGGGCGCGATGAATGGCACCCTGTCCCTGCTGCAAGGCGTCAAACTGCGTGAAATCCGGCAGAAGGTGAAAGCGCGCGCCGCCAAGCCCGCCGAAGAAGAAGACTGAACCGAAGCCTCACGGATAGCGTACTCTGATAAACCGCTATTGATGGAGCGTCCGATGCGTTCACGTGCCCTTCTGTTTGCCCTGGCTCTGACCACCGTTGGTGCGGGCAGCCTTTCCGGCTGCGCCTCGCTGGACATCGCCAGCAACAGCCGCCCGCAACCGGCCTTCGAGCTTGAGTCCTATTTTGCCGGGGAAACCCGGGCCTATGGCGTGTTCGAGGACCGCAGCGGCAAGGTCAGCCGCACCTTCAGCGTGGTGACGCGAGGCACGCCGACGGCTGAGGGTTTTGTACTGGATGAGCGCTTCTTGTGGAATGATGGTGAGCGTCAGACGCGCACCTGGACCTTCCGCAAGATCAGCAATGGTCTCTATGAAGGCCGGGCGCAGGATGTGGCCGGAACGGCGCGCATCGAAACGGGCGGCGACGCCATCCGCATCCGTTACCTGCTCAACCTTCCCTATCAGCGCGGCACGCTTAAGGTACGCTTCGACGACTGGTCGCATCTGGTGGCGGACGGGGTCGCGATCAATCGCGCCGATGTGTCGAAATTTGGCGTGCATGTGGGGCGGGTGACCCTGAGCTTTATCAAGCCCGGACACCCGGCCCCTGTAGCCGGGTCTTTAAGCAAAGACTTTAAATAGTTAACCCGCTTCCTTGACCATGCCTTCAAGGCCGCAGTCACGCACCTTGCGATAGAGAGTCGAGCGGCCGATGCCCAGGCGGCGCGCCACTTCGGACATATGCCCGGCATAGACGCTGATGGCGTGTTCGATCAGGTCGCGTTCGATCTCTTCCAGCTTGCGCAGGTGCCCGGCCCCATCGAGGATCTTCACCGGCTGATCCGGCAGGCCCGCATCAAGCTGCGTCATGGCCGCCTGATGCTCGGCAATGACCGGCGGCAGCCCCGACACCGACATAGCCGCCTGCGGCAGGTGCTGACCCGAAATGGCCGGGAAGTCATAGGCCTGAAGGTGCG